>JASLGV010000427.1 GCA_030149995.1 Pedobacter sp. | reverse complement strand
GTCCAAACTACAGTCTTTCGGCTCCTGTGTTAAACCCATGGTTTGTTTCCCTTTTCAATCCTTTAGAGCTGAGGCTTGCAGGAAGAGTAAAAGGCATCAGCACCAAAAGGATGGCCGACAGCCAGTCGTTAAGTGAGACGGTGGTGGTACAAAATGCCGCGCCCGTGGCCGCTTCTACCGTTAACAATTATACGACTGTTAATGAAACCCAGCTTGGGGTAACTTTTAACATTGATATTCCTTACGACATTAACAGCGACAACAATCCGCATACGGTATCTTTTAAAGAATACGAAGTTCCGGCACAATACCGCTATTATGCAGCACCTAAATTGAGTACCGATGCCTACCTGCTGGCCAATGTAACAGATTGGGAAAAACTTAACCTGCAGGCCGGCGAAGCCAACATTATTTTTGAAGGTGCTTATACCGGGAAATCGTATATAAATCCTGCCAGTATCCGGGATACATTAAACCTAAGCATGGGTCGCGATAAAAAAATAATCATCAGCAAAGAAAAGCTGGCTGATTTTAGCAGTACCCGTTTTATTGGCAGCAATAAAAAACAAACTTTCACCTACCTGATTACCATCAGGAATACTAAAAAAGAAGCCATAGAACTGGACTTAAAAGACCAGTATCCAATCTCTGCTCAAAGCGACATTGAAACTGAACTGCTCGAAAGCAGCGGCGCTGCGGTAAACAAGGAAAATGGTATGCTTTCGTGGTTATTAAAAATATCGCCCAATGAAACCAAAACCATTAAAATCAGCTACAGTGTAAAAGCACCAAAAGATAAACAGATTGCTGGTTTATAAATTTATGCATTCCAACCATCCTTTAAAAACCCTTTTGTATCTTTCGTGTTTTTAAAGGATGGTTAAAAAGATTCTGATTACCGGCGCAACAGGTTTAGTGGGAGCCGCTTTAAAAAGCAGTCTCCAGAAAAAAGGGTATACAGTTAATATTTTAACGCGTAACCCTAAACACCTGCAAAATGCCTTTTACTGGAATGTTGAAAAAGGCGAAATCAATACCCGATGTTTAGAACAGGTGGATGCAGTTGTACACCTGGCCGGCGAACCCGTGGCAGAGAAGAAATGGACGGAAGCCCGTAAAAAACAGATTGTGGAGAGTCGTACAAAATCTACTGCCCTGCTTCTGAAAGCCATCAAAACAACTCCCAACCATCAGGTAAAATCATTTATTTCGGCTTCGGCTGTTGGTTACTATGGCGATTGCGGTGATGAGATCCTGCACGAAGACAGCTTAAACGGATACGGATTTCTGGCCGAATGTTGCAAGCTGTGGGAAAATGCCGTAGATGAAGGTCGCAAACTGAGTCTCCGTATTGTTAAACTCCGTACCGGAATCGTTTTAACAAAAGCAGGAGGTGCCTTGCCGCAGTTGGCACTACCGGTTCAATTGTTTGCAGGCTCGTCACTGGGAACCGGAAAACAATGGCTTCCCTGGTTACATATAGACGATCTGGTTTCGATGTACATCGACTCTATTGAAAACTTTAAAATGGAAGGTGCTTACAATGCTTGTGCCCCTAATCCAACAACACATACCAATTTTACCAGAACCCTTGCCAAAGTATTACACAGACCTTTCTGGCCTTTCAAAATTCCCAAAAAAATTTTAAATATCGTTTTAGGCGAAAGAACCGAAGCGGTATTGATGAGCAGCAATACGTCTGCACAGAAAATATTAGATACAGGCTTTCAATTTAAATTTACGCATTTGAAGGATGCCTTAAATGCCATTTACAAAACTTAGGCAGGAATTAAAGGCTATTTTGAACCGGACGCATTATTTGTTTCTTCTTCGCTTTTACAACATAACTGATCGAAATGACAATCAGAACCGTACTTATAAAGGCAATACTTCCCCATAGGATAAAAAGGTTTAATAAATACCGGTAATAAGAAGTGTACTTATTTAAAATATACGTGGTTACGGGTAATAATTTTTTATCCTGATCTACCGGATGATAGCCGCTATCGGTGTAAAACTCTGGTTTTCCCTCTTTTTTCACATACCACACCCTGCCCAGGGCGTGATTAGTTAAGGTATCGGGGGTCATAATCCGCTTAAAATTATTTAAAGCATGCAAATCGGCCTGCACAACCGGCACTTTAATCTTATATTTTTGATTGCAGTCGATCACTTCATAATGATCAACCGACCAGTACATACATTGTTGTCCCGGTATTAAAGTATTAATCGCACGATTGGCTTTATCCACCCAAAATACGTAAACACCCATTCCAATCAGGAACACAGCTACAAGCGGTATTATAACCTTTAATTTTAATACTCCTGCACCAGACAAAGCCTTCAAAATCAATTCTTTGATCTTTCCAACCCCTACCACATGAGTAGATGTAGTTTGCACATCATCATTTTTTTGCGCTTCATTGTTATCGATCTTTTCAACATTCTTAATCTCATCCGAGACTTGTTCTCCTCCGTCGCTTACAGTTATGGACCCAGATGTATTGGTGATTAAATTTTGTTTTTCCTGTTTAGCAGTTGAACTTGGAAGTTTATGCTCCCTACCCATTTCATCGTCAATAGCTCCAACAGAAATCGGCGATGGGTTATTAAAGCTTTTGTAATATGTGGTGCTTGTTCCAATATTAAGGTCCATTAACCATTCCAATAGTTCAAAATACTTTAAACCAGGGTTCTGTACATCTGCACCTTTTAAAATTCTGGACATCTGTTTTAATTTTTCAGCAGGTGTGTTTTCAATACTTCTTATATATTTTTCTTTATCTCCGCCATTAAAGAATAACCGGAGTACTTCATGATCTTTAGGAGTATATCTTTCACGACATACAATCAAACATTCTGCTCTTAAATTTCCTGGTGTTGGATCTAATAAATTTGGCACCAAGCTCATCTCCACCTTCTTCTTTTTATAGGCATCAAGCACTACTTTTCTATAATCTACAGGCATTTCTTAAAAAATTTAACACAAAAATAGACCGGAATTTTCGGAATTAATACGGTTTTCCGGAATTCTGACGGAATGACCGGAACCAAAAAGATCTTTTGATACACAGCCTTTTAACTCACCCTACATTTGTACTGTTGATTCGCTCAAACAAAAAAACAAAACAAAAAGCTGATTAACAAAAAGAGTAGAAATCGCGGAGGTTTACAGCCGGTTTGGGAAGCAGTTATAAGCTTCCGCGACAGACACTCACACTTCCCAAAAGTTTCAGAAGGCCTTCTGATTTACAGTTTGCAGTAAGCCCCGCGGCGGTCGCGGGGAGCTGCCTTGTATTGACCTTTAAAATTTTTGAAGAAATGTTTTTACCTTATTTTATAGCCATCCTACTTGGATTCATCAATCCATCAAATAAAAATCATTCATGCGCTAACGGAACTACTGTAAGCATTAATGCTACAAATCCAGACGATCCAAATGATCCGGGTACAACGCCTCCAGGCGATGACACTGGTGGAGAAACAGGACATACGCCTATTAGAAATTAATATAGATTTAAGAAGAGGGAAGGAAACTTTCCTCTTTTTGTTGTAGAAATAATTATTTTAGTTGCATGAGAAAAACATTAGCGCTTCTATATGTTTCATTTTTTCTCTTTTCATGCAATAAAAAGGAGACGTCAACTAAAATAAACCCTTCGAAATTAGATTACGAAAAGGCCAATGTTTTTTTTGATAAAAATCGATATGACAGCGCCTTCTACTATTATAATAAAGTAATTTCTTCTAATAAGGATAGCTTATTAATCGGTAAAGCCTTATTTAATATGGCCATTACACAGTCAATACAAGGTGATTATTTTGGAGGGTACGAAACTGCTATCAAATCAATTTCTTATTTCGATAAAACAAATAATTTATATTTAGCTGCAATATATAATACAATTGCAGTAAACAAAACAGATCTAAAAGAATATACTGATGCGATAGAGTGGTATAAAAAATCTATTGCAATTAATTCAAATTATAGAGATAAGCTAATGGGGCTGAATAATTTGGCCGTAGCCTACTACAAAACTCAGGCATATTCCAGCGCGGAAGACATTTATTTAAAGCTACTAAAAAATGACACCGTTATAAAGGACAGTATATTATTAACGAAAGTATTAGATAATTTATACCACTCCAGATGGCTTCAAAATTCACAATATAAAGCAGCACCAGGATTATTAAAAGCTTTACATATTCGCGAATATAAAAATGACCTATGGGGTCAAAATTCAAGTTATGCCCATCTTTCAGATTATTATACAAAAACGCAACCGGACACCGCATTGTATTATGCTAAAAAAATGTATTCCATTGCTAAG
>JASLGV010000084.1 GCA_030149995.1 Pedobacter sp. | reverse complement strand
AGCAAATGCGACAATTCAAGGTGGCAATGGGCGTTTATAAATCCGGGAACCAGCGCTCCCTTATATTGATTAATATTTTGCAGATCCAGGCTAATGGCTTCTTCCTGAGTAAGCACTTCTTTAATTTCCTGATTTGCATCTACCACAACAACCCCGTTTTTTAGAGGTGGTTCGTTTACCGGGAAAACCCAATCGGCCGAAAAATATTTTAGCATAAGCACAAATTAAAGGGAATAACAGGAAGCAAAAAAATTTATTTTTTGATCTGAAGCGGGAATTGAATTTTTAATTTGCTGAATTTCCTGCTGGTTTGAGGAAATATAAAGAGAAAAAAAGAGCCTCCTATCGGAATCGAACCAATGACCTACTGATTACAAGTCAGTTGCTCTACCAGCTGAGCTAAGGAGGCTTTTATTTTCTGCAATTATAGGAGAAAAAAATTTCTTTTCAAAAACAGAAATCAGTTTTTTATGCCCTTTATTCATCTAAAAACGCACCTTTTAAGCCTTTGCTCATTTACAGAAAATATAAATATCTGACTATCAATTTCATTTCAACAATCCGTTCTCAAATTCATCATCTTTTAATTTTTCATATTTTTTTCTGGGCAATTGCGCAACTCAGCCCAAAACACAAACAGGTATAATTCTTTTTTTGTAGCGCTCTGCCACATTGTGTGGAGATGTTCCACACTTTGTTTTTTCAGTAAAAAAAATAACAATCTAATAATAAGGTAGTTATAAAAAAATAATTGTTTTGGCATCATTATGTAACCTTAGCAAGTATTGTTACACATATAAATTTTAAAAATCATACTATGAAAAAGTTCATTTTATCAGCAGCATTCGCAATCGCAGGATTAGCAGCCGTACAGGCAAGTGAAGTAAAAGATTTAAATACAACCGTTGTAGCTGTTCAAGACAGTGTTACCAAAACACCTGTTAAGTTAGAAGAACTTCCAGATGCTGTAAAAACTACATTAGCTTCTGAGTCTTATAAAGTTTGGACCGCAACAGAAGCCTGGTTGGTAAAAGATGGTAGCGCAGAATACTACCTGATTAATGTTAAGAAAGAACAGGAAACGGGTTCAATTAAACTTGACAAAGACGGTAAACCCGTACAATAAAAATAACCTTAGTTAAACTGCCTGGCGGCAGTTTATTCAAATAAAAATTTATTAACCGTTATTCATTAACACCTTAAAAAATACGACTATGAAAAAGTTCATTTTAGCAGCAACATTCGCAATCGCAGGATTAACAGCCGCACAGGCAAGTGAAGTAAAAGATTTAAAAACAACCGCTATCGTGGCTGTTCAGGACAGTGTTACCAAAACACCTGTTAAGTTAGAAGAACTTCCAGATGCCGTAAAAACTACATTGGCTTCTGAGTCTTACAAAGTTTGGACCCCAACAGAAGCCTGGCTGGTAAAAGATGGTAGCGCAGAATACTACCTGATTAATGTAAAAAAAGAACAGGAAACCGGTTCTATCAAACTTGATAAAGACGGTAAACCTGTACAATAATCCAAAAATTACATCTACCTTAATAACAAAAGCCGGATTTTATCTGGCTTTTGTTATTTTTGTTAAATGGCGAAAATCCTAATTTTAGAAGACGACACTACTTTTGCTCAATTACTTGAAGGCTTTTTAACAAAAAATGCGCACCACATTACGTTGGCAACGCATATTCGCCAGTCGCTTCAGCTTATAAAAAATGATACGTTTGATCTTTTATTAATTGATTACCGGCTTCCCGATGGAATTGGTTTGGAGGTATTAACCCACATAACCAATCTGGCACAAGCCATTCCTGTAATCATTATGACAAGTTTCAACGATGTGCGTACTGCTGTTAAATCCATTCAGCTCGGCGCCTTCGATTACATCACCAAACCTGTTAATCCGGATGAGCTGATTATGCTCATCAACAATGCGCTTTCGAAAAAAGAAGCAACCAGCACCGTTACCTCAGAAAAAACGGTTACCGGATTTATAAAAGGTAAAAGCTTACCCGCCGAAAAATTATATGAACACATTAACCTGGTGGCTCCAACCGATATGTCGGTCATTATTCAGGGAGAAAGCGGTACCGGCAAGGAATATGCAGCCAGAAACCTGCATCAGCTTAGTAAGCGAAAAGATAAACCCTTTATAGCCATCGATTGCGGTGCACTTTCCAAAGACCTGGCTGCAAGCGAATTATTCGGACATGTAAAAGGTGCTTTTACCGGTGCTCTGAACGATAAAAAAGGCCAGTTTGAAGCCGCAAACGGCGGAACTTTATTTCTGGATGAGGTGGGTAATTTAAGTTATGAGGTTCAGATTAAACTTTTAAGAGCTTTACAGGAACGCGTTATACAACCTCTCGGCAGCAATAAACAAATCCCGGTTGATGTACGCATTATTACGGCAACCAATGATGATTTGGCAAACAGCATACAGCAAGGATCTTTCAGGGAAGATCTCTACCACCGGTTAAATGAGTTTAAAATCCAGCTACCTGCGCTGCGCGATCGCGATGGCGATATTGAACTGTTCATCAATCATTTCGTTGAGCAATCAAATACGGCGTTAAACAGGCATGTTAAAAAAATCGATGCCGATGCAAAAGCACTTCTGCTACAGTACGACTGGCCGGGGAACCTGCGCGAGCTGGGCAATGTGATTAAACGAATGGTTCTGCTTAGCCCGGGTGATACCGCAGGTATACAAGCTCTGCCAGATGAAATGGTTTTGGCTGTTCAGCATCCACCCAAAAACAATTCTTCAGATTTAAAAGCCATTAACGAGGTAAATGAGAAAGCGCTCATTACCGAAGCGCTGATTAAGGTGAAATACAACAAATCAAAAGCTGCAAAACTGCTCAATATAGACCGTAAAACACTTTACAGTAAAATAGAGCGTTATGGCATTGAGTAATCCCGTTCGGCCAAAAACTCCATCAGGCTTTCCAGTTGCTGCAAAGCGATGCGGGTATCGGCCATGTTTTGTTTATTAAGCCCATCCGCATCAATAGCTGTTTCCATCAGCCTGAAAGAAGCCGCAAGTGTTGCAGACCCCATCTGAGCGGTACGGCCGGCAAGCCGATGTACAATTAAGCGGCTGTTTTCTGCATCTCCATCCTTCAGGTATTGCTCCAACAGTGCTGCATCTGCATGGCTATCGGCTTTAAAACGATTTAAGATTTTATCCAGCATCTGCTGATCGCCGAATGTCATCTTTTCTATCATACGCAAATCTATCTCCGGCTTCGGGTCTATACGTTCCGGTCTACCGAATATGGCATACAGGTCGTGTGCCCTGAATGGTTTCAGGATTAAACCGTCAAACCCTTCATTTAATACCATTTCGCGTTCTTCGGGAAGAACCTGGGCGGTAATTGCATAAAACTTAACCGTTGCGGGCAGTTTTCGCT
>JASLGV010000528.1 GCA_030149995.1 Pedobacter sp. | reverse complement strand
TGTGCCAATACCTGCTGAACGGAAACACCGGCAAACATCCTGGCTCCGTATAACCAGAGTCCAATGCTAAGATCTGGTTTTATCTGGCTGGTTATGGCCCTGCTAAGAGCCCCATCATACGTGCTTTCGGGTAAAGTAAGTGCGTTTATATCAAAATTAATCCTTGAAATGCCTGCTGCCACTCCTGCCGATAAGTTAAAAGCATTGTTTAACTGTAAATGATAGGCATAGGTAAGATTTACATCCAGCCGGGATAAGGGGCCTGTTTTATCCAGCACACCGGTAATGCCCACACCATGATGTGCAGGTGAAGAGCTGTAGTTTTGCGTATAATTCCGGTCCATCGGATTACCGGTTTGCTCTGGAAAAGCCGTAAGTGCATTGCTCCATAATTGCTTATCGCCCAAAGCCCAGTTTGCAGAAATAAAAGAAGTTTGGGGAGCATCTGTAATCCCCGCCCACTGTTTTCTGTAACCGGCTTTAAAGTCTACATAGTTTTCTATACCTGATAAGGCCGGATTGAGCAGATAGTTATTGAAAATATATTGGGTGTACTGAGGCCTTTGCTGTGCAAAGCCCGTGCAACACATAATAATTAAGGGTATAAATAAATATTTTTTCAACATCTATCTGATTATGGTTAGTGTGCCTGAAAGTGTTTTTCTTCCGTTACCGGGATTAATAATATAATAGTAAACGCCAACAGGCAAAGGTTCGCTTTTATAGGTACCATCAAAAGGCACTTTATACCCTCCTGTACTGTAAAAAACCCTGTTTCCATTTCGGTTAAAAACTTCGACAGTTGCTTTTGGATAAGAGTCCAGGTATTTAATGCTCCAAACATCATTCACATTATCGCCATTGGGCGTAAAAGAATTTGGTGGCACCAGCTGTTCTAATATAACAACTTTTACTTTACTTACAGCGGTACAGCCTTCGGCGCTGGTAACCGTAAGGGTGTATTCGGTATCTTTTTCAGGAGCAGCAACCGGATTTAAAATATGATCGCTGCTTAATCCACCGGCCGGAACCCACTTATAGATTAAACCATTTCCTTCTGCCTTTGCCGGTATATTCAGCTCACCGCCAGCCAGTATATAAAGAGTACTTCCGGCATCAGCCACCGGGTTTTTATAAACCTTAATACTTTGTACGGCCACAGCCTCACAATTGTTCTCGGCTGTAAATATATAAGAAATCTGGTGTACTCCCGGTTCTACCTGCTTAGGGTTAAAATTTCCGGTGGCATCTACCCCATCGCCCAAATAACGTCCGGTTCCTTTAATGCCCGAACTTTCATTTGCCAGGTTTACGGAGATGATTCCATCATTTTGACAAACATCTTTCAGCGTGGGGAATACCAGGATTGGAACCGGTTTAAGTTTAATGATCTTTTCATATTCTTTTGAACAAACCGTGCCGGAATAGGCAATGAGCTTAATTTTAACCTCGCGGGTTTCTGTTCCGCCAAATGGCTCATAGCGTAAATGTATGTCTTCGTTACCCGGATAATAGATCGTTTCGAATACATGGGGTTCCCGATCAAAATCTTTGTATACTTCTATCTTAACAATACGCCCAATCTGTACTGTGGAGGTATTGTTGATGATTACATCGGCATTGCTGCATAAATTACCCTCATTCTGAACCGTAAATCCGGCCGTTTCAACCCGGCTGTTCACCACAAATCTTTTGGTTTTAACAATGGATTTACATCCATATTCGTTGCTAACAGTTAAACTTACCTGGTATTCGCCCGGAACCGTATAACGGTGTTTGCCATCTTTCTCGGCAGATCTATTGCTACCCGGGTTTGCAGCATCTCCAAAATCCCAGCTGTAATATAAGCCATTTGTTAAGGCAGCACCACTCACCGACTGGTTTATAAAAGTGGTTACCAAATCATCTGAACATACATCGGGCAGGGAGAAATCGGCAATAGGCAAATCCATTACTTCAATTTCTTCGGTTACGGTATTGCCTGCACATTCCCGTTCGGAAAAAGTTGTGAGCGAAACCTTGTAAATACCCGTTTGAGTATACTGATATTTAAAAGGATCGTTCGTGGTTTTATCAATTGTATTGCCATCGCCAAAATCCCAGTGCCACCGGATGATTTTATTCCCTTCTTCTGCTTTATGAATGGTTGAAGCATCTGTAAACAACAGGTCTGTATTTACACAGGTTTTGGTTCCTGCATCAAATTTTGATTCGGGCACGGGGTATACAGTTATTTGTTTGGCGTCTGAAACGGTTGAGCTGCACCCTGTTTCGGATTTTACGGTGAGCTTAACCATATAAACCCCTTCTGTTGTATACGCATGTTTAGGATGCTGTTCTTTCGAATAAGTTCCATCACCGAAATCCCACAGCCATTCGGAAACGGAAAAATCGGCGGTATTGGAAATGCTTATGTCTTTAAAGTCGAAGGTATGGTTGGCGCATCCTTCCACTTCGGGCAGTTCAAATGCTGCCTGGGGCAAATTATAGATGTTAAAAACGTAATTCCGGTTAAAGCTCCCTGCTTCTGAAAAACAAGCTGTTTCATTATTGGGCACATGCATATCTACATCGAGCGCGTAACTGCCCACAGTGGTATAGGTTTTCTGTATTGGATAGGTATATGTATACAACGTTTGCCCGTTTACCACACTGGTTTCGAAAGGTATTGCATTTCCTCGTTGCGTAACCGGTGTTTCATCATCCAGTTTCCAGGTAATTTCGTCTATCTGGTAAGGCAGGTTAATTTTAAGCTGTACCGTTTCGCCCACACAACCGTTGGAAGATGCCGTATTGCTTTCTGTATTGTAAACCGTTAGGTAATTATTAGAAGACAGGTTGGTCCCCGCCGAATAGGCATAAGATTCAAAATCGCCAAAACCATATGCAATTGCATTAAAACCTCCATCAGCCTTCAGGGTGAGACTGTTGTATGATCTATCACCCGTAATATTGGGCAGCTCTAACTGGTTATAAGAATAAGGCGAACCGGGACTTAATACAATCCAGGGACTTGTTGGCGCTACCCCATCTATTTTAAAGCTTGCGGTCTGGTTTGTTTTCATCAAAACATTTATATAACGTTCTGATATATCTTGCAGCTTAGACGAAAAAACCGTTATATCTTTAATGTTAAACTCAATCGGGTTTAAGATAACCATTTCCGGATCGCCCAATACGGCGGCGGATGTGGCAGAAGAACAATTCTGCGACATGGAATACTGTGCAACACTAATCAGTTTGTTGGCCGACAGGAACATACCATCTTTCAGGTTATCAATTTCAAAAAATGAACCCCGATTTAAGGTAACGGTGTTTCCATTATACTGAACTACTGTATCATCTTCCTGTGCCAGCACCACCAGCAGATAAAGCCGGTCTTTAAAGGGTACTACCCCATAATTTTTCCCCCAGCTGGCTACGGGATAGAGTTGCTGGTAAAGCGGATCGTAAGAAGTATAACAACCAATAGCCATCATAGAAGAGCCCGAAAAGGCGGCAAATCTCTTGCAGGAAGAAGTTTCGGGATCTGTAGTAATGTAAACACCTGTCAAATCACTGGTTCCCGACATGTATTCATACACGTCACCAGCGTGGTCGAATTTGATTTTTTTTATGTTTCCGTTCCGTTCATGAATTTGTAAATCTGTATTATCATCGGCAGCAACCAGTGTAATAAAGTTTTTCCCTCCCAGGGGGCTTTGCACATAATTCATGGAATAATAAGATTGCCCGAGCGTTTCGTATGGAAGGATTAACGAGGCTGCAGACCTCTTGCCTGCATATATATGTGTATAAACAGAAACTTTGGGCTTCCCTTCAGTTACTTTTACATGAATACCCCTGTTTGGCAGGGCTGCCGCACTATTGGATTCGTAATCTGCAATATAGGCACTTGTTCTTGGTACATCAAACTGAACAGCCGAATTGGCCGGAACCGGCATTGTTTTTTGCCACACACCACAACTAACAGTAACTTCGGTATCAAATTTTGAGGTAACAAAAACAGCTATGTTTGCCAGGGCACTGCCACTGGGAACATGAGTCGGAAAAACAGTCCAGAAATCGGTTCCTTCGTTTGAAATGTTCTGACTAAAACATCTGATTGACAAGCAGATAAAGAGGAACAATAAACCCGCAGCAGCTCTAATCATTTAATTTATTTTGAAACAAATAAAAAATACATACCTGGTTTATTTTCTATGCAATATACCATTTCTATCAAATAACAAAAACAAATTACCTGCTAAACAACTGGTTTCGTGTAAAAAAGCAGGCAGTTCGTGTAAAAAAATATGACTGAACCAAACAAAATGAAATATTTGTTACAGACGGAGTAGAAACTGCCAACATCCCCCAGTTATTTTAAGGTTTATATCCGCATCCCTCTATTGCTTTGATAAAGTACCTGGCTGGTCATTTTAGCCGATAACCACCAGAAATAAAAACCATTAATGATTTTTGAATATGAAATCGTACAAGTATTTAATCAATAAGATATACCCGGCCAGAGTAAATGAAGATTCAGATATGACACTTTATTACACCATGGAAAAGGCTTATTTTAAATTGAAAATGACCGAGGACAAGAATGGCACGGTGCTGTACGAATACTGGTGTGAGTTCTACTTTTTAAAGCAGCATATCTGTAAGGCTATTACAGATGGTATGCAAATGATTGCGATGGAAGCAGACGAATTTGACTGCAACCAGCTCGAAAACATTATTTATAAGCTAAACAGTAATTTATACGATATTAACGAACTTGAGGAGCTTTTGAGTTTTGCAAACCTGATCTTTTCGGGTTATAGTTTAAATAAAGTACAAAGACAGCATTTTTATCCGCATCTCAGTATATCCGCATAATAAAATTAACGAAGTAACTCCTCAGTTTACACTTTCTGCTTTTAGCGTTCTTTCTTTTACAACCGGTGCTTTCCCGCTTCTCATAAAGGCATCAAAACCTTTCAATTGCTTAATAGATTTGATGGCTTCGTAGCCAGCATAATTGCTTCTTATTTTATTTAGCAACATGGTATCTGTTTTAAAAAGATCTTCTTTCGTTAAGATATCCTTTTCTATAAAACCTTTAATCAGTTCGGCCATTTTACCATTCGCATATAAGTGTAGGGGTCGTTTATAAACTTCCTGATTTAGTTTCCCGAAAATTTCGTTGATCCAGCTGGCTTCGGCCTCCTTCTTTACCACAATTTTACCATCTGCTAAAAGAATGTTTTTTAAAAATTCAATGGCGCGTGTTCTTGAGATTAAACCGGCATAAATGGCATCGCGCAGGGTATAATCAAGCCTGTCTGCACATAAAAAAGGTTGCGGTTGCTCCAGAATATTAAATTCGCCCTGTAGGATCTGGTCAATACGATAGCCATGTTTGTTCAATACATCGGGAATTTCTGTTTTCAGGATCAGATCGGTAAAAACTTCTTCGTGATAACTTTCGCTTAAATTACCGACTACATAATCGCCCACATGTGAAAAAGCGGTGTGGGAAACATCGTGCAATAAACCCGCAATTTGTTCCAGTTCTGAGCCCCCCAAATGTTTTATCAGCATGCAAACACCTATGGTATGTTCCAGTCTTGAATGGTTTAAATCCGGATTAACCAAAAATATGGCCCCACTCTGGTGTACCCCTGCCAAACGCTTTAAAGCTTCGGTATTTAAAAGGTCTGAAAACACCGGAGAAAATTCCGCTTTGCCGTATAAAAAGTCATTCAATTCTACCATGGTCTGCACATTAAAAACACTTCAAAATTACTAATATTTTTAGCAAAACAAAACCGTTTTCTTCCTCTTTAGTCGATAAAAACTGAAGCCTGCTTATTTACAAGCAATTAAATTTTAAATACAACAGGTTGTAGATTTTACCCTGCCCTACAAAACAGGACTTTGATAAACAACAGAAAGAAAAGTGTTGGTCTGTTTTTATAGCCAGTTGGTCGATTATTAAACTGTTCTTGTATAAAAAGCATCAGGTACATGCAACTTTATCTCCCTACCTGCGTCTTATCATCAAAAGCAGCTTTTAGACGTTTAATAAAATGATTAACAACCAATTATAAAAATAAAATATTATGAAAAACTTCATCAAAACATTTATGGCATCGGCATTTGCGGCCATTATTTTAACATCGGTATTAGGTGTAACCCAGGTTGCGGCACACGAAAACGGCACAGTAAAAACCTGGAACTTTACAGATTTTAAAAAGATTAAAATTTCGGGTAATGTAGAGGTGCTTCTGGTACAACAGTCCAAAGAAG
>JASLGV010000390.1 GCA_030149995.1 Pedobacter sp. | reverse complement strand
AGGACGTATCCGCAATACCGGAAGCACGCTCAAACCCGAGTATATGATCCTCGATCAGCAAGGAAATGTGCGGGTAAGCTTTGAAGAGCAGGGCGGGCAGGCTGTTGTACGGCAGGAAAACAGTTACTACCCGTTTGGGTTAAGTATGCCTGGGAGTATTGTGCCTACAGCGGCCAATAAAAACCTGTACAACGGAGGCAGCGAATGGCAGGATGATTTTGGCGATTTGCCAGATCTGCAACAGACTTTTTACCGGATGTATGATGCGGCACTTGGGCGGTTTTTAGGCATAGACCCAGTGGCCGAGTCGAGTGCTGATTTTACGGGTTACCATTACGCTTTAAACAACCCGGTTATGTACAACGATCCTTTAGGCGATCAGGTCGATGGGAAATATGCTGATTTTTGGAATAAAGCCTTGTCGTATACGGCTACTTTTGGAGCATCCTGGAGTAATGGAACCTGGTCTCCATATAATTCGAATTTAGAAGGATTTTATGCAGGCGCAGCACATATGCAAGCTCAGGGAAGCTGGGGTTTATATGATGGGTGGGCAAATAATTATCTTGATGCAGCCGATGCATTTAATGGTAATCCTCTGTTAGGCGGAGCAACAACACAGGTTGGAGCAGATGGTTATCTTACAACAGGTTTGTTCTATAAAGACTCTAACGGCAATCCCATTACAATAGATGGCATGAGTGGATATTTTACATCCTATCAAGTAAGTGGTTCTCCAAATGTAGAGCAAACTTCATTGGCCATGAAAGTGCTCGATATTGCCACTGATTTCATCCCTGTAGTAGGTTCTGCAAAAGATCTTTATCGGGGCATTAGGGATGGTGATGTGTTAACAGCAGCTATAGGTGCAGTTGGTCTTGTAACAGATATTGCCTCTCTTGGAACAAGTTCTATATTAAAAGGTGTTGTCAAAAATGTAGAAAAGGCAATTGTTAAAGAAGCCGCTAAGACGGGAGCGACAGGCTTTAGATATATGACAGAAGGAGAATTGAAGGCTATTCAACAGTCGGGAATGTTAAGAGGAGGAAATCCCGGGAAAACATATTTCACTAAAGATTTATATAAATCTGGTGCACACGCTCAACAAAGATTGTCTTTACCAACAACCCCAACATTACGAGTTGAGTTTGAAATTTTAAATAATCCTACTATGAGACTTAATGGGTCAAAAGTTTTACCAGATTTTGGTATGCCTGGTAAAGGTGCTGAATTTATGACTACAGACCCAGTAAAAGTTAGGTTAATTAATTGGCAACCTTTAAGATAGATTTACAATGGATAATAATAAAAGAACATATACAATTACGATAGCTGAACCTTGGGATTTTGAAAGTCCTGATGGGAAGAATATTATTAAGGGAATAATATTGTCAATTGTGAATAGTTACCTTTTGGTTTTTAAGGCTAACTATTTACTTAATTTTCATGGTATAAGTGGAGATATTTTAATTTTATCGCCACGATTTAATAATGGGAATTTTGAAAATATCGCAACAAAAGAAATAGATGTCAATGGAGGTCTTTTCTTAGATAATTACAGTAAAAGTTATGAAGAAAGTACGTTAAAAGAGAATAGCAAGTTTGTTTTAATAGGAACCTTAGATAGTTGAAAAGAGAATTGTTAGACAGTTGCCGCTAAGACGGGAACACAAGGTGGACTGAATTTATTTAAGTTTGGTAAACCCACTACAACCACAGCAGAAGGATGGAAAACCGGTGATCGAATGCTAAAAATGTTCGACCAAGGTTCTCCAAAACTTAATTGGAAACAAAATTCTGGCTTTTTAAGGCGTGAAATGCGTTCGGGTAATCCAATATTTGACTCATACAGATACCCCAATGGTCAGCAAATTCCCACAGGTGGATTTTTAAATGCAGAAAGAAAATTATTAGAAAGCAGGGGGTGGATTTATAATCCTTCAACAGGGGCATATCACCCATAACATTAAAAAGAGTGTCTTATGGACTTTAATAAACTTGTAAAGTTAATAATTGAACCTGTATTACTTTTTTTCGGGTTCAAAATTAAACAGGATATAAAAGGAATTGTCGAATATGACAATAATATTTTCGTAATAACACTGTCATACGATTATAGCTCTTCTTATGAAGTAGATGTCACGTTATTATTTAAAGAAAGTGGTTTGTTTTATGGATACAACGAATTGAGGCAGTATTTCTCTAATAGTAAATCCAACACTTCTGCTACTCAAATAAAAGATGAGAACTCAATGATAAAATGGTTAGAGGGAGTGGATGAATTTTTTAGAGATAATTTGAATAATATTATTCAAAATCATAAGGAAATTCAAACTGGATTAGAAAGGATAAGACAACATCAAATTAATATTTATGAAAGTGAAAGAAATAACAAGTTGCTGAATGAAGGGGTAGAAAAATATTGGGTGACTAAAGACTATTCTGGATTAGTGAAATTCTTAAAAAGTTATAATGTAGAACTTGAAGGAAGTACTAAGAAAAAGTATGAATATGCATTGAAGATGATTAAGGGGAAATAATTTTCAGGCTGCCGCTAAGACGGGAACGAATGGTTTAAAGACTTTTGGTTCTTTGACAGAAAAATTTGGAGAGGGTTATAAGTCTGTTGCAGTTGCACAAGGAAAACACCTTCCTGTTGAGTTAGGGCAAAAGCTAAACACTATGTCTCCAGGTTCTTGGAGTAAAATATATGAGGCAGGTGTTTTAAATGGCTCTAAAGTAGAGGTGCATTATTTTTACAATGCTACTACTGGGCAATATGTAAATCCGTTTATCAAAATGGGAGAATGGGGTTCTAAAGCTTTTAAGGGGTTAAAATAAAAAGAGATGAACATAAAAATTTTAGAAGAGCGAATTGAAGATATTCAAGATGCCAATTTATATTCCATTATTGAATTAATAGTTGATGCAGTTAAGGATTTTCCTTTGTTTGGAATGACTGATACAGACCTATATTTTGATGAAATAAAAAAAATAATTGGCTCTGATAGCATTACCAAGAGTTCAATTGAGTATTATTTAAAATCACATCAAGAAGAAGAAACAGAGAATGATATTTGGATAAATAGTTCTTTAAATGTTCTCTTAGAAGCCGTTTCTTTAATGGATTTGTATAAAATATCTTTTAAAGAGCTCCAAGACAAAATTGGAAATCTCATTTGAGCACAAAACTCGCAGTAGTGGGCTTTATAAAAAAGTAAAACATAATGAAGTTATTTATCAAAATATTGCTGTTTGTTTTTGTTGCATTCGTCACTAATGTGAAAGTAATAAGTGCTACTATTACATTACCCAATATTCAGGAGACAGCAACATCTTTTTCATTTCACAATGAAATATCAAAAGCGATTTACAAGTTCATTGAAAATTATTTGGCGAATTGTTACCAAAATGAATAGTATTTATTAGTCTATAGAAACTGGGGTACAGGAATTGAGGCAGTTGCCGCTAAGAAGGTAACACAAGTTGAAAGTAAAGTTTTTCTGGTTACGAAGGAAGGAGTTGTACTTCCTAAAGGAGCAAAAATTCCTGGCGAGTTTGTCGAGAATAAATTTCGCAGTTCAGATTTTGGTGAAATAATAAACGGAAAGTTTCAATCAAAAGTTAGAATAGATCCTCCCACTCCTGTTAACATGAAAGGGCCGAATGTTAGTCACTTTCATTTAAATGGAGGGAAAGAACACATTTTTGATATCTCAAGATGGCCATGGTGGTAACGCTTAAAAAAA
>JASLGV010000517.1 GCA_030149995.1 Pedobacter sp. | reverse complement strand
CCCAATTCTCCGGGTTACAGGCTGATTTTAAACAATGTGCTTTTCCCGGCTGCCAAGAAAAAACCACAAAAAACTTAAGATATTTATATTGGTGGCACACCATTTTTCCTGTTCTCTATACAGAATTTATTGAAAAACACAGGCGCCTTACTGGTAAATACCAGGCAGCAACACGAAACATAAACCACTGCATAACAACAAAATACAACAAAAAAAATATTTATCTGAAATATTTGGCACAGCTTTTGGATTGATGGGGTAATTCTTCGGGATAATCCCGGAAATAAATTAGAAAAATACAAATGATAAATATTATGAAAAAGTTATTATTAAGCGGAGCAGTTTTATTATTAGCTACAGGTGCGTTTGCACAAACGAATACAATGAGTGGTGAAACAGCCAGATTTGGTTTAAAAGCAGGTGTTAACTTATCAAGCTACAGCGGAAAAGGAAGTTTCAGCAATATTGATTATAAAAACAATGTAGGTTATAACATTACAGCTTTTGGTGATTTTGGTGTGGGTAACAACTTCTTTATCCAACCTGGTGTATCCTTACAAAATAAAGGAGCCAAAATCGAATCTTCAACAACTGTTGCCGGAGCTACAGTAACCGGAACAGCTAAACAAAACGTAATGGCTCTTGAAGTTCCAATAAATGCAGTATTCCGCATCCCTACTGGTGATGCTGGTGCCGTACAAATCAGTGCTGGTCCTTATATTGGTTTTAACCTTTCTGGTAAAGACAAATATTCGGGTACTTACAAAGCCTCTTCAACAGATGCAACAACTTACTCAGACAGGGATTTGAAATTTGGTAGCAGCACTGATAAAGACTTAAGCAGCATTGATTTTGGTGCGAACTTCGGTTTGGCTTACCGCTTAAACTCTGGTTTCCTGGTAGGTGCTAACTATGGTTTAGGTTTCTCTAACCTGGTTCCTAAAGACAGCAGAACCGGTGATGATAAATTAAGCAACCGTGTATGGGGATTTTCAGTAGGTTATTCTTTCTAAGCAATAACTACGCTTAAATAAAAAATGCTGCTTCTGTAAGGAAGCAGCATTTTTTATTTTGACTAACTTTATTGAACAGCCTGTTAAATTTAACGAGCCATCTATTCTTTATTAATCGTAAAAGTTCCAGGTAACACCAAACTTAAGCATCGCATCCTGCATTGGGTAGCGGTTTACCGTATAATATCCCGGAATGTATAATCCCTGGTTTATATAATCGTATTTAATAAACAAATTGGCCCGTTTCAGATTTGCCTTGATGTAAACGTCTACAATAGGCGTTGTTGGGAATTTGGTATTATCGCCTACAAAAAACTGTGCCGTAGCTGGCGAATACGAGTAGTTGGCATATTTTGTATTGTACCTTACATCAAAACCAATATTTGCTTTCAGCACACTGAAAAATGTCTGGTCGACCGAAAAGCTGTTATAAGTATAAAAATTTGGTGTTCTTAAAACACTTTCTTTATCGGTTTTCTGGTAAGCCAGGTAATTCTCTATCCTGAATTTACCGAAACGCCATTTTTTAGAAAAATCAATCCGGATTAAACTAATATCAGCACTTTCCTGAACCGGGATCAGCACATTTTTATCCGTTTGTCCGAAATACAGATAATTACTCGTTAGGAAATATTTGGCGCCGGCTTCAAAGCCCAAACGGTCGTTTACATAAGCAAAAGACAAATTGACGATCTTAACTTTATCCAGATTTGGTAAATTCCAGGCGTAATGATTTCCGTTATAATAATTATATAATTCTTCCGGCGACTGGTTTTGCAAATAAGCACCCAGTTCAAGATGCCCGATCGATTTGCTTAATAAAATATTACTTTTCGCCTCATACAGAAAATCGCCGGCATTGCGTCCTTGAAAAATCTGCTGTACATCCAGGTTAAAATCGATGTTATTGCTAAAGCGGTAACCCAAGGCACCTAAAACAGTCATGTTCTGGAACGAAAGCTTCCGGTCTTCATAAAGGGATTTGTTTGAACGGATACCCAACGAGTGCAGGTTGTAATACTCGTGCCGAATCCCGGCATCGATCTTCAACTCATTTTTAATAACAGAAGAATTTTTAGCCCTTAAAAAGAAGCTATACAAAAATTCATTTTTGATACGCTGTACATTTGTCGAATCGTTGGTATAAGCCAGATCTACGATGTTGTTCCTGGTAATGGCCGCAGGTAATACATTATGGTTGTCGTTTTCGTTCTTAAAAAATCCATATCCATGTGTATCGTACTCTACAGTATAAGTAATCTTGTTGGTTGGCAATACGGAACTGTTTGCAGTAGAGCTGCTGTCTATACGGCCAACATAGTATGTCTGCTTTAAAAAGAGGCTTTTTTTATGATATAAATTTCTTGCCGTGGTTAAATTTACCTCCTCCGCATCCCGGCTAATTTTTTCGTACCCCTTCGAAAAAATATCTGTCTGAACCACCGAACCATTCTCGTAAGCACGCATGGTATTAAAAATAGCCGATGCCCATAAATTGTAACGTTTAGAAGGAGACTGATACCAGGAGAACAAAGCTACATTTAAGTTATCTCCCCGTTGTTTACTGTAATTACCCCAGGAATCGGATCGGTTAAAATTCACCCCTGCATTCCAGTTTTTCTTAATGTTCTGTGTGTGGATGGCTTTAAAAACCTGCTCCTTTTTACCGGCACTTACAAAGTATAAACTTGTAAAAGGTGCGCGTGCCTGATAATAAATAATATCTTCAGGGGTTAGAGCATAATAATCGAGGTTGTTAAACCCCTCGTTAAAGCCAATACGCTTACTGGGCTCGTACAACAAAGGTTTGGCTGCAAGCCCCAGGTTACCCGTATTAATGGTCGGGTGCTTTGGCTGCAACAGCGGACTGTAATTCTGAATACCCGTGGTAGAGGTATCCAATGGTAATAAAACGATGCTATCTTTAGACAAAGACATTTTCGTAAAACGGATGTATTTTGCCGTATAAACAACCGAGTCTCTTGATTTTTCTTCTCTTTTGCGCAAAGAATCCAGCTCCTTATTGTTGCCAACAGAGGTTTTTAGATCCTGTGCATAAGTCGTTTTACCAAAGCCTGCCAACAGCACCATAAAAAAGCAGATCTGAATAAATTTCTGCATCTTAAAGGCCGGCAATTAGTCTGGTTAAAATTTCGGTCATCTTAGGTTCTGCCTTTGCAGCAACGGCTAAAATTTCTTCCAGGTTAAACGGTTGCAACTGCTCCGGAAAACCCTCGTCTGTTAGTACAGAAATCGCAAAAACCGGTAAACCGGCATGGTTTGCAACGATTACTTCCGGAACGGTACTCATGCCAACAGCATCTCCGCCAATTAAACGCAAATATTTGTATTCTGCTTTTGTTTCCAGATTTGGACCCGATACGGCTACATATACACCTTTATGGCAACGAACATCCAGTTCCTTTGAAATGGCCAAAGCCTTATCGATAATATTCCGTTTATAAGGCTCGCTCATGTCCGGAAAACGCGTACCCAGCTCACTTTCTATAATGCCACGTAAAGGATTATCGGGTTGCAGGTTGATGTGATCTTCAATAATCATCAGATCGCCTTTTTTAAATTCCGGGTTTAAAGAACCCGCTGCATTCGAGACGATCAAATGGCCAATTCCCAGTCCCTTCATTACACGAACCGGAAAGGTTATCTGTTGCATGCTGTAGCCTTCATAATAATGCAAACGCCCTTGCATGGCAACAATCTTTTTCCCGTTTAAACGACCGAATATCAATTTGCCGCTGTGAAATTCAAGCGTAGATATCGGAAAATTCGGAATATTTGAATACATCAGCTGATGCTCAATTTCTATTTCCTTTACCAATCCGCCCAGACCAGTGCCTAAAATTATACCCACTTCCGGTGTAAAACCTTCTGTTTTCCTTCTTATATATTCAACTGTTTCTTCTATAGCTCTTAACATAATTTAAAATTTGTTCATCAAATATAACCTTATCTTCTTCAAATAAATCAACCTGCACCGGCAAATAATACACAGGCAGATCTGCGAGCATTTTTTCAAATCCGGTAGTTCTTAAACGCTGAGTATCCTTTTCTGTTGTAAGAATAATTTTTTCTTTACTTTTTCCACTGCTAAAATCGCGCACCAGCTTCTTTATATCCTGTATGGTAAAATCGTAATGATCCGGATATTTATAATGTCTGAGGTGTGTATTGTATTTTTGCAATTCTTCCAAAAGCGGGGCAGGGTTTGAAATGCCCGTTAATACAAAAATTTCATAATCCTTTATGGTAGACAGCGCACGTGCGCCGCTTTGATATACCTGCTGTAAATCACCATATTTTAAATAAGTATGCACCACCAGTTGGTTGCCGGCAGGCTGCAAGGCCTTAACCGAAGCCTTTTTATCTTCAGCTGTTAAACCTGGCGGAGATTTGGTGACCATTAGAATTTGTGCCCTTTTGCGCGAGGCAAATACATCGCGCAGGTTCCCTGCCGGAAGTAACAGCTGAAAACTACGCAGCTTGGCATATTCAAACAGTAAGATGTTTAAACCGGCCTCTACCTTACGGTGTTGAAAGGCATCATCCAGAATAATTACTTCATGTGCGTCTTTTAACAGGTTAATCCCGGTTGCACGCTGTTCGCATACCGCCACCGTTACCTGTCTGAATTTACGGTAATACTGTAAAGGCTCATCGCCGATACTTTCGGCAGTTGCCGTTTCATCCGCTACAATAAATCCTTTTGTTTTGCGGCCATATCCCCTACTCAGAATGGCTACTTTATAGTCAGACAGCAACCTCACCAGGTATTCGGTTGTAGGCGTTTTTCCCGAACCACCAACAGCCAGATTTCCGACACAAATAACCGGTATGCCGAACTTTTCAGAACTCAAAACCTTCCAGTCGTACAGCTTTTTTCTCAGCACAACAACGGCCCCGTATACAAGAGAAAAAGGTACGAGAAGAAGACGAAAATATTTTAACATACTTGTTTTCAAAAATACAGATTATTTGAAAAAGAATTGTTTTTTACGCTCTTTCCCGCCTGCCGCCTTTAAATTTTTTATAAAACTCATATCTACATAGGCTTAGCAGATGCAACGTTACCCACCTCCTATTTTATTACATAAATATAGAATTGTCTATATATAAAAGCCTTATCTTTGCGAATCTTATAAAAAATACATCATGCTTAAAGGATTTTTTAATGTACCTGTACCGGTAAACGAACCCATTTTAAACTATGCTCCCGGCAGTAAAGAACGGGAACTTTTAAAAAAAGCCATTGCTGAAGCCCGCGCTCACCAGCAGGATATTCCAATGTATATTGGCGGAAAACCGGTTCATACCGACAAAAAAGGTAAAGTTGTTCCTCCACACGATCATCAACATATTTTAGCAAAATACAGTATTGGTGATAAAACCCATATTAGCCAGGCCATTGAAGCAGCACTTGCTGCAAAAAGCGACTGGGAAAACTTAGCTTGGGAGCACCGTGCAGCCATCTTTTTAAAAGCGGCAGATCTTATTGCAGGTAAATACCGTTATAAATTAAATGCAGCAACCATGCTGGGCCAAAGTAAAAATGCTTATCAGGCAGAAATTGACTCGGCTTGCGAGCTGATCGATTTTTTACGTTTTAACGTAAGCTACATGGCTGATATTTACAAGCAGCAGCCACCTGTTTCTCCAAGAGGAAGCTGGAACCGCGTAGAACAACGCCCATTAGAAGGTTTTGTTTTCGCTTTAACACCGTTCAACTTTACAGCTATTGCCGCCAACCTTCCGGCTTCAGCAGCTATGATGGGCAACGTTGTTGTTTGGAAACCAGCCGATACACAAGTATATGCCGCCAATCTTTTGATGGAAATTTTCAAAGAGGCAGGCGTACCAGATGGTGTAATCAACCTGGTTTATGCAGACGGACCAGAAACCGGTGATGTTATTTTTAACCACCCGGATTTTGCAGGTATCCACTTTACAGGATCTACAAAAGTATTCCAGGAAATCTGGAAAACAATTGGTACAAACATTCATAAATATAAATCATATCCGCGCATAGTAGGCGAAACCGGTGGTAAAGATTTTATCCTCGTGCATCCTTCTGCACAAACGGATATTGCCAACACAGCAATTGTTCGGGGTGCTTTTGAATACCAGGGACAAAAATGCTCGGCTGCCAGCCGCGTATACATTGCAGAAAGCCTGTGGCCGGAAATAAAAGAATTAATGCTGCGCGATCTTGCAACCTTCAAAATGGGTGGAACTGAAGATTTCGGCAATTTTATCAACGCTGTAATTGACGAGCGTTCGTTTGATAAATTAGCTAAATACATCGATCAGGCTAAACAAGATAAAGGTGTGGAAATTATTGCAGGCGGAAACTACGACAAGAGCAAAGGCTATTTTATTGAGCCAACAGTTTTAGTAGTTGATGATCCGAAATACACCACCATGTGCGAAGAATTGTTCGGCCCGGTTTTAACTATTTATGTATACGCAGACAAAGATTTTGACCAGATTTTAGAAGTAATTGACACCACTTCTCAATACGCATTAACCGGTGCTTTAATTGCACAGGATCGTTATGCAATTGAGCAGGCAAGCCATGCTTTACGCAATGCAGCAGGTAACTTCTACATCAACGATAAATGTACAGGTGCTGTGGTAGGCCAGCAACCATTTGGCGGCGCCAGAGGTTCGGGTACGAATGATAAAGCAGGTTCAATGATCAACTTATTACGTTGGGTTTCTCCACGTACCATTAAAGAAGTGTTTGAATCGCCAACAGATTACCGCTATCCGTTTTTAGCAGAAGATTAATATTTTCTTAATAAATCAGGAAAAAGCCCCCGAAAAATCGGGGGCTTTTTCTTTTTCCACTGATCAGAATTAAACAATCTTTAACGGGATTAACAGTTTCTTTTTACCAATTTTTATTAATTTAGGCCTCCAAAGCGCACGCTCAAAACAAACTTAACTATGGCCTCCTGCACAAACTGCCAAGAACCAACATCTAAAAACTACTGCTCAAACTGCGGACAACCTGTAAATCTAAAAAGAATCGACGCCCACTATGTCATACATGAAATAGAACATGTACTACACTTTGAAAAAGGAATCTTCTACACCATAAAGGAATTATTAATCAGGCCAGGAACAAGTGTAAAAGAATTTATCTCCCTTAACAGAAGCAGATTGGTAAAACCCATTATTTTCATCATTCTCTGTTCTTTAGCTTATTCTCTTGCCTTACACTTCTTTCATGTAGAAGATGGTTACGTTAGTTTAAACGAAACGAACAGTTCAGCTACCAGGAAAATCTCCGAATGGGTAAAGACTCATTATGGATATGCAAACATCATCATAGGTATATTTTCAGCTCTATGGATAAAATTATTTTTCAGAAAATATCAATATAATTTTTTCGAAATTTTAATCCTGCTGTGCTTTTTAATGGGTGTTGGCATGCTAATATCCGCTGCTTTTGTAACTTTTGAAGGCTTAACCCACATCAGCGTAATGCAAATTTCGGGCGTTATCTTTTTTATTTACTGCGGTTGGGGAATCGGACAGTTTTTCGACAGGAAGAAGCCTATGAATTACCTGAAAGCCATTATCGCTTATATATTAGGCATGGCTACCTTTGGCTTATTGATTCCGCTTTTAGGGTTGCTGATCGACCAGTTTTCTAAGCATTAACACGCCCATCAGCATTACAAAATGTTCGGATAAACAAATTTGAAAAGCAACAACAGAAGCTTTTATGCAGCGTTCTGTCCCTCTTTACGCTATATCCCGATTTAGATCGGGTATGCCGCTTCAATAGGGTTTAGATTGCCTGGCCGGTTGTAAAATAAAACATGCCTCAGGTAAGATCATTTCCATTAAATCAAAACCAACCTTTCCTTATACATGTTCTATATCTGTAATAAGATCAGAACCATGAAAAACGAAAACAACAAAAACCTCGGTAACCAAGAACTTCAGAACAGTGCCCGCCAGTCAAATATGCCCCAGCAGCAGGTACCCCGGCACAGGAGTAATAAGAACGAGCAAAAAAACAAAATAAAATCAGATGCCGGCAACCTCGCCAGAAATTTTGGCGATGGCGACTTTGGATCGGAAGAAGCAAGAGCTGATGCAGATAAAGGAAACAAAGGGCAAGCCGGAAATCAGCCTCATACCCAAAATAAAAACCCGGATCAAAAGACCCGGGTTTAAAACTAAACTAAAAACTAAAGGGGTATTAACTTACTTTAAAAGGAGCTGCTACATCATCCTGGCTCGAGCTGCTAACTTTCAGGTCTTTAATTAAACCTGTTTTTAGGCTGTATACCCAGGCGTGTACAGAAAGCTCCTGGCCATTGGCCCAGGCACTCTGAACAATAGAAGTGTTCATAATATTGGCCGCACCCTCAATGGCATTTAACTCCACCAGGCGATCAAATTTTTGCTCCTCATCTTTTATGGTCGACATTTCACGCTCGTGTACACGGTAAACATCGCGTATATTACGTAACCAGTTATCAATAATTCCAACCTGCTTATTACCCAGCGCTGCCTTTACACCGCCACAGCCATAGTGACCGCAAACGATCACATGTTTCACTTTAAGTACATTAATCGAATAATCCAGTACACTTAACAGGTTCATATCGGTATGTACCACTACGTTTGCAATGTTACGGTGTACAAAAATATCACCCGGCAATGTATTGGTTATCTGGTTGGCCGGTACCCGGCTATCAGAACAACCTACCCACAATACGGGCGGGCTCTGCCCGGCCGATAAAGAATCGAAAAAGGTTGGATCGGTCTGAATCATATCCTGAACCCAGTCTTTATTTCCCTGTAATAAGGCTTGATACGTTATATCTTTTGTTTCAATATTTTTAGCACACATATTATTAATTGTTAATTTCTTCAGCAATTTTGTTATTTAACTTTGGCAGCACGTAATTCTTCTGCACATTTTCGAGCGTTACAATAATTCCTTTTGTAAAGGCATTGTGTTTATAATTAAAGATGGCCTCCAGTACATCCGGATCAATGTATCTTGAATTTGATCCATCTATA
>JASLGV010000481.1 GCA_030149995.1 Pedobacter sp. | reverse complement strand
TGCACCAGTTTTTAATGCAGTTGAGGTTAAGCCGGTCTAAAAGTCTGCTTAAAACAACGCCATATCCATTAACGGAAGTAGTCAGGCTGGTTGGCTTTGAATGTGCCAGTTCATTTATCCGCTTATTTAAGCAGTCTTTTGGTGTTACACCGCTTACTTACAGAAAATTAGGCAAAATCGGTAAACGGTGATTTTGGCCTATTATTTGTATATGTTGGATACTACCTTTGAAAAACATTCAGGACAAATTTTTGTAGAAGTTTTTCCTTGTTTAGGTTAATAATGATTAAAAAAGCAAATCTGCCAGGATTGGAGATTTGCTTTTATTTTTTTATGCCCGATCGGTTTCACATCGCCATAAAGGTGTAATCGGCTTATTTTATCTGTAAAAATGACCTGAACTTTGGTTAAAAATAAGCCATATGAAATTAAAAGTTTTAATTACTATTTTGTTGAGTGCCAGTCTTTACCAGTTTGCCTGTGCATCTGAAAAGCCAACCGCAAGCCATAAAACAGTTATCAAGTATTTTATGGAGGGCTATTTACACAACGATTATAAAAAGCTGGAAGCCATTTTAAGTAACGATGCGGTATTTACTTCCAACCGCGATGTACGTGTTATTAAGCACAGTAAGATGGATGTAATAGACCAGATGAAAAAAGAAGAAAGCATTGATCAGCAGGAGTGCCGCATTTCTTCGACCATTATTTCGGCAACAGGTGCCCTGGTTATTGCGCGTGTTGATGTAGATTACCAGCTTTTTGACGGGCATCAGCAGAATTTCATCATTATCGAGAAAGATAAGCGCGGAAGCTGGAAAATTACCAGCATTTATAAAATGTTTCTGTGCAACGGAAACAATCCCGATTTAGAAATCTAAACGTTTTACAATTAAAAAAGCCATCTTTTTGAGATGGCTTTTTTAATTTTTATTGTTAAAACGAAATCGGCAGCTCAGCTATTGTTTTATCCCATCCAACAACCAGATTTGCGCCCTGATTTGTTTTTTCAAAGGTGATGGAACAATATTCAATCGGTTTGGCAATGGTTTTTACCGGAACTTTAACCCGTATGACATCCAGCTTTTCGTTATAGGTATAAGCGCCCCATTTATCAGTTTGCTTATTTAAAATAAAAACCCAGTTATCTTTTTCAGGAATGGCAAAAAGGCTGTACGAACCCGCTTTAATCTTTTTACCGTCTATGATTGCTTTTTTGAAAAAATGAATTTCAGTATTCTCATTAGCGCCTAAACGCCATACTTTTCCGTATTGTTCCAGTATCCCGAATATGTCACGTCCTTTTTTCTGGGGGCGCGAGTAAATAACTTTTACAAGGGGCGCTACGTTTTCTTCCGGTTTGGCTTTAGCGGCATTTAGCGGATAATAAACAATATCTGCCGGGCTCGAATCAACTATAGGAAATTTAACTTCCTGATTAGATGTTTCTTGCGCCAATGCTCCAAAACTAAACATCGCCAAAATAACGGTCAAGACATTTCTCATTCTTGGTAACGTGGATTGAAAAAGCTGAAAATTAGTATTTACGACCTTTTACCAGTGCATTTAAAAATAAACCAGCTGATAATAAGCCTAAAATACCACCCACAATTGCATAGATATAGTTTTGTGTGATGATGATCGCGGTTAAAACACCGAAAATTAAGCCTAAAGCATAATAAAGCCAGTTGAAGTTATTGCTGCTGTTTTCTTGTATACTCATGTTTTTATTATTTAGAGGCAAAGTTAATATTTATTTTAAAATTTAATTGTTCTCCGGAATCATTTGTAAAAGCAGCCAATAAGATTTTGCTTGTTGTATAATTTACACTGTATGTAAAAAAGTACATGTGTTTGTTTATTAGGATGTTAGTTTGGTTTTTGGATCGGATTTGTCATTTTTAAGTAGTAAAATCTTTTCGTAAAAAAATAATATTCTTTATTTGCGGTATATAATAGATGGGCTTTCTGCATCTGAGGATATTTAAATCCAAGAAAATTATCAGCCAAATGTAAAAGAAGTATTTCAATATTTGCATATTAATCAATCGTTTGATTAATTTTGTCCTCTTGAAATGAAGATGGAAAAAACAGATAAAAAACAAGCCATATTAGATGCAGCAGGCAAGCTGTTTTGCGAACTGGGTTTTGAAGGAACGTCTACCCGTCTGATCGCAAAGGAGTCGAACTCCAATATGGCCATGATCAATTATTATTTTGGTTCGAAGGAAGGTGTTTTTCTGGAGATTATGACCGAACGGATTTGTGGCTTTCAGAGCGAACTGAAAATTATTAATGCAGACCAGATTTCCCCAATAGAAAAATTACATAAAGTAATTGAGGGCTATGTAGGTAAAATTTTAACCAATGTACCTTTTCATAAAATGATGATTCGTGAGCTTTCCTTAACGCAAAGGCCCGAGATGTACGAACAGGTATTGCAGGCTGTAAGCAAGAATAAGCTCTATATCGAACAGATTTTAATCGAAGGTATTGAGAAAAAACATTTTAGAGAAGTAGATGTTAAGCTAACACTTGCCAGTATTATGGGTACGGTTACGAACGTGGTGCTGGCGCCTTTCAGGGATGCGAATGGCGTAGTTATAAATCTGGATGATCCGAAAGAGAAAGCGGCCCTGCGGGCACGGTTAATTAACCACTTAAAAGATTTAACAATAGTATATTTAAAACCATCAAAATGATACCCAAATCGATTCGATTAATGCTTGTGGCATCATTAATTCCGGCGGCACTTTTTGCACAGAGTACCAAGGAATTAACTATAAATCAGGCAATTGAACTTGGCATAGCCAATAGTAAAAATCTAAAAAGCGCCCAAAACAAAATAGATCAGGCACTTGCACAGCTGGAAACTGTAAAAGACAATGTACTCCCAACAGCCAGTGCAAGTTTTATGTACAACCACGCCGAAATCCCTACGGATAAGTTTGCTTTAACAAAGGGAGCTACTCCTTTTCAGCTTCCAAAAAGGGCAGATGCCTTTATCGGAACCGCTGCTGTACAGGAAGTTGTATACGCAGGTGGTAAACTTAAATACGCCCGCGAATCGACTAAATTACTGGCAGATGTTGCCCGTTTAGATGCCGATAAAAGCAAGGAAGAGGTTAGCTATGCCGTAATCAATACTTATTATTCTCTTTACAAGATTATACAGAGTAAAAAGGTAATAGATCAGAATCTCGAATCTATAGCCGCCCAGATTAAACAAGCTCAGCGCTTTTTTGAGCAGGGCATTGTAACTAAAAATGATGTATTGCGTTTCCAGCTGCAACAGGCCAATATTACCCTGAATGAGATGGATATCGAAAGTAACCGCAAAATCATCAACTATAACCTAGACATTTTACTGGGTTTACCTGAAGATACGGAAGTTAAAATTGCAGACCCGGTTGATAACATAAAAACAGTGGGTAATCTAAACGATTATATCCAGCTGGCCATGAACAACCGTCAGGAAATCAAGCAACTGGATGTGCAAAATAAGGTTGCAGATTTTAACGTGAAAAGTGTTAAGGCCAATGCGCTGCCTACAGTGGGTGTTGGTGCAAACCTCTATTACATTAACGGAAGCGGAAGCTTTATCCCGGCGGTGAACCAATACTTGTTGCCCGTTACCCTTGGGGCCACCCTTTCCTGGAACATTGATAATCTGTGGACCAATAAACATAAAGTAAGTGAGGCTAAAATTCAGCAAAGTGCCATCGGCATTCAGAAAGAAATATTAACCGATCAGGTTAAAACCGACATCAATAAAAACTATCAGAACTACCAGGTAGCGGTTAACAAGATAAAAGTGCTTGAAACTTCTATTGCACAGGCAACAGAAAACGACCGTTTACTTGCCTCCAAGTATAAAAACAATGTGGCTTCGGTAACCGATCGGATTGATGCCGAAACTTTACTTTACCAGGCAAAAATAGATCTTGAGCTGGCCAAAGCCGATGCAGGCCTTGCATACTACACTTTATTAAAATCAACAGGAAAAATAACGCAATAAAATACAGAAATGACAACTGAAAAGAAAAAAAAGAATATAGTAATACCTATCATTTTAGGCGTTTTACTCATCATCGGTGGTATCTTTGGTATTATCGAATGGAATTATTACAGCACACACGTAGATACAGACGATGCGCAGATTGACGGCGATATCAGTCCGGTTGTGGCCCGTGTAGGTGGCTATGTAAAAGACATCAACTTTGAAGAAAATACCCATGTTGCCGAAGGACAGGTATTGGTGAAGTTGGACGATAATGATTATAAAGTTAAACTGGAACAAGCCGAATCCGGTCAAAAAGGTGCTTCAGCAGGTGTAGGTGTTTCTCAATCACAAATCATCGCTACACAGGCAAACACCGGTACGGCAAAAGCAAATGTTGATGCTGCAAAAGTTAAACTGAACCTGGCGCAAAAAGATTACGATCGTTACCTGAATCTGGTAAAAGATGGTTCTATTACACAACAGGCTTTTGACCAGGCCAAAGCAAATAAAGAATCTGCACAGGCTGCTTACCAGGCTGCACAGGATCAATATACAGCCGCGGTTAAACAAGTTGGTACTACACAATCTCAACTGGCTGTAAGCAGCAATGCCATTAGTCAGCGTCAAAGCGATGTAGATTTTGCAAAACTGCAACTTTCTTACACCGAAATCAAAGCGCCTTCATCAGGTATTGTATCGAAAAAGAATGTTCAGAAAGGACAATTGGTACAGGCCGGACAATCGTTGTTTTCAATTGTAAACGATGGAAGTATTTATGTTACCGCCAACTTTAAAGAAACGCAGCTGGAAAATATCCGCGAAGGTTCTAAAGTAGAGGTTGAAGTAGACGCTTACCCGAAAGAAAAGATTCAGGGCGAAGTATATAATTTCTCACCCATTACAGGCGCCAAAGGTTCATTACTGCCACCAGATAATGCCACAGGTAACTTCGTTAAAGTTGTACAGCGTATCCCGGTTAAAATTAAAATCCACCCTTCAAAAGAATTGCTGGCTAAATTACGTCCGGGCATGAGTGTTAAAGCGTCTGTATCTGTTAAATAAAAAATAAAATGGCCGAAGTAGGTTTAAAAAAGTGGATTATTACTTTTACGGTAATCACGGCTTCGTTACTCGAGCTGATTGATACCACCATCGTAAACGTAGCAATACCACAAATACAGGGAAACCTGGGCGCAACCCTCGAGGATGTTGCCTGGCTTTCTACCGGCTATGCGGTAGCAAACGTTATCGTATTGCCAATGTCTGGCTGGCTGGGAAACCGGTTTGGCCGGAAAAATTATTTTCTTACCTCTATTATTGTTTTTACCATCGTTTCCTTTTTATGCGGAAATGCAACATCGCTGGGCGAACTTGTTTTGTTCAGGGTAATTCAGGGGCTTGCCGGTGGCGGATTAATTTCCAATGCACAGGCCATCCTGATCGAAACCTGGCCACGTGAAGATGTGGGGATTGCAACTGCACTTTTTGGTTTAGGAGCTGTGGTAGGTCCAACAGTAGGTCCAACAATTGGTGGTTACATTTTAGATGTAAGCTCGTGGCCATGGATATTTTATGTAAATATTCCGGTTGGAATCCTGGCTGCATACTGTACGTATACATTTGTCCGAAAGACGCCAAAAGATGGGCAGGGCCAACCGGTAGACTGGTGGGGAATTGCTTTACTGGCCATTGCGGTTGGCAGTTTGCAAACCGTGCTGGAAAAAGGTGAAAGTGAAGATTGGTTTGCAACGCCTTATATTACAGCATTGGCCGTAACATCGGTTATTGGCTTGCTTCTTTTTATCTGGAGGGAAACCAGTACGGCCCATCCGATTGTAAACTTTAAAATTATGCGCCACAGAAGTTTTGCTGTGGGTATGTTCACATCGTTTGTACTGGGTTTTGGTTTGTATGGATCGGTTTTCGTGTTTCCTATATTTTGTCAGAACCTGCTGGGCTTCTCTGCACTTCAAACCGGAGAACTTTTGTTTCCAGGCGGTTTGTGTACCATTGTTATGATGCCTTTTATAGGTATTATGCTTAAAAAGGGTATACCTGCACAGTTTATGGCTACCGGCGGGATGTTTTTATTCTTTGTATTCTGTGCCATGCTGAGCAATTCGACCCTGCAATCGGGAACAGGCGATTTCTTTTTGCCGCTGATTATCAGAGGTGTGGGCATGGCATTACTGTTTGTGCCTTTAACAACACTGGCTATACAAGATTTAAAAGGTGCCGAAATCGGACAGGGATCTGGTTTGAATAACATGATGCGCCAATTAGGCGGTTCGTTCGGTATTGCAGCGTTAACCACGCTGATTCACGTACGTCAGGGTTTCCACAGAAGTAACCTGTTAACCAATATTAACGATTACAACCCGGCATTTGTAGAACGTTTTAACATCCTGATTAAAGGATTTATGGCGAAAGGCCAAAGTTTTCTGGATGCAAAAATGATGGCAGGTAAAGCGATGGAGGGTATTGTAACCCGTCAAACCATGTTGCTTACTTACAACGATGCCTATTGGGTAGCAGGACTGATTATGCTGTTTTCTATTCCGTTGCTTTATTTACAGAAATTTAAAAAGAACGTAGATGTTCCGGTAGATATGCACTAAAATAAAGTCTTTTTCCGGTTTTTGGAATCCCAAAAAACACTTTAAACAAAAACAGCCGGTCTGTAAGGCAGACCGGCTGTTTTAACCCAAAAAATTAACAATCAATGCAATGCCCTTAAACATTGCAAAAATCTTATGAAGGCAACTTGTACCCAAATAAGATTTTAAAATTAAAATTTATTATACAAAAAAACAAATTGTAAGGCTTGGAATTTTAATTGTTTACGCATTTTTTGTAGTATTACGCTACACAAAACTTATGCTTAAGCCATGCCTAAACTACGTTTAACAACACAGCGTGAATCCATTTTTAACAATGAGGTCATTTCTAAATTTGAACTCTTTAACAGCCTCTTTTTAACCCTTCCGTTTTATAAGATTAAGGATACAGGAACTTTGTTGCCCTTGTTTTTTAAGGGTTGCGAAGAAGGCATTAAGCAGGGCCAGAAGCCAGCCGAAATTATTGAAGCATTTTTTGCCAAATATACCAGCTACAACAACCCAACTGATATTATTGACCTGCTTTTCCGTTTTATACAATATATTGAGCGGCAAGTGGTTCTTTTTGATGCGGTTGAAGACGCTTCTTTTACCAAGTTAAACACCACCGACGAGCAAAGCACCCTCGCGTTTATTCTGAAAAAGAATGCGGATAACAAACCGATGTTATCAAAAATAGAGCATCTTATTGATGAACTTTCCCTCCGTTTGGTTTTAACAGCGCACCCCACACAGTTCTATCCCGGCAATGTGCTGGCCATTATAACCGATTTAACCAAGGCCATCCGGGAAAACGATATTACCGCAATCAACTCGCTGTTACAGCAATTGGGTAAAACACCTTTTTTTAATAAAAAATCACCTACACCGGTTGATGAGGCTTTAAACCTGGCCTGGTTTTTAGAAAATGTATTTTATTTTGCTGCGGCTAACATTCAGGAAGAAATCGATCAGAACCTGGACGAGTATAACCTGGAAACCAAAAAGATTTTGGAACTTGGTTTCTGGCCGGGTGGAGACCGCGACGGAAATCCAA
>JASLGV010000447.1 GCA_030149995.1 Pedobacter sp. | reverse complement strand
AGGATCTGGCGCTTCACGGCGTGGGGGTTCGAGTCCCTTCTTCCGCACAATAAGGTAAAGGCCGTTCCGAGATAATCGGAACGGTTTTATTTTTTAATAACATTGATAAAGAAAAATTGAAAATCGATGTGGCGTGTTTTGAAATGAAATAGGTTATTTGTCTCAAATCTCCTATGCTCAGCATTCAAGCCTTATTTCACATCTCAATACTCAAACTGAAAGATGAATATTACACAGGAAAAAACCGGCAATTTAAATGCTGTTGTAAAAATCAAAATCGCACCTGCCGATTATACGGCTAAGGTAGAAAAAGCCATTAAAGAGCAAGCAAAAAAAGCGCAGCTTCCTGGTTTCCGTAAAGGAATGGTGCCAACTGCTCACATCAAAAGGATGTATGGAAAAAGTATTTTGGTTGAAGAAATCAATAACCTGTTAAACGATACTTTATCTAACTACATTGCTGAAGAGAAATTAGAAATCTTAGGTCAGCCATTGCCTAAAATGGACGATGAGCGCGAATTTAAATGGGATAATACAGATGAGTTTGAGTTTGACTACGAATTGGGTCTTGCACCTTCATTTGAAGTAAGCCTTTCGTCTAAAGATAAATTTACTGAATACGTAGTAAAGGCAGATAAAGAAACTTTAGAAAGCCGTATTAAAAACATTCGTCGTAGCTATGGTAAAATGTCAAATCCAGAAGTTTCTGCTGATGACGACGTTTTATACGTAGAATTAACACAATTAGCTGCTGATGGATCTGTTTTTGAAGGTGGAATTGTGAATACGGCAACGGTTCGTTTAGATCAGGTAAAAGATAAGAAAATCTTAAAATCTTTAATCGGTCTGAAAAAAGGAGACGAAGTAACCATCGATATTCAAAAAGCATTAGAAGATGCCGCTGTAATTGCAAAGGCATTGAATATTTCTGAAGAAGATGCAGCAGAATTGAAATCTAACTTCCGTTTACATGTTAAAAATGTAAACCGTTTAGAGGAAGCAGATTTGAATCAGGAGTTCTTTGATAAATTGTTTGGCGAAAGCGTGGTAACAGACGAGGCGGGTTTCAGAGCTAAAATTACCGAAGAAGTAGAAAGCATGTTTAAACAAGATGCTGACCGTAAATTATCGAATGATATTTATACCCAGCTTTTGGAGAAATTCCCGCTTGAATTGCCTGATGAGTTTTTACGCCGCTGGTTAAAAGCAACCAACGAAAAACTTTCTGATGCAGAACTGGCAGAAGGTTATGATGATTTTGCTAAAAATCTTAAATGGACTTTAATTGAAAATAAAATCATTAAAGACAACAACATTGAGATTAAATATGAAGATGTTTTCCAAACAGCAAAAGCGCGTTTAGATGCTCAGTTCAGAATGTACAGTCCAAGTCCAATGCCTGAAGATCAGTTAGGTCAATACACTGCTCAGTTCTTACAGGAAAAAGAAAATGCAAACCGTATTTTTGAAGAGGTAAAAGCCATCAAAACTTTTGAGCAAATTAAAAGTGTGGTTACTTTAGAGCAGAAAGAAATCGATTACGATAAGTTTGTTGCTTTAGAGAAATAAGCATAACATAAAGTGTATAGAACAAAGTGCACCCGGCACCGCGTTTTATCGCTAAAAAGCGAAATACAAATCTTAATTTGCTTGAGGGCATAATTTAGATTTCAAGACCTGTTAATCTGGCAAAGAGCTATTTTAGCGGGGAATAGATTGATTGATGTTTCTGAGAAATTAAGAAATCAAAAAAGTTTAGAAACGCTAAGAGCAGCTTTGAGGAGCTGCTCTTAGCGTTTCTAATTATATTACTGAGGGATCTGATTCTAATTCAGTGCCAGATTTAAAAGGTTTCTAAACATTACGCATAGATCTGTTTTCGGAAATGCAAATATCCTTTTGGTTTTAAATTTAAGATCTTTAGTATCTGATAAGGATTTACAGAACTTTTAAAGGATTTAGATATTTTGTTTAGCCCTGATTGCAGGTTTTTCGAAAAGATTAAATTAAAATGATGCAATATTGTCAGATATTTTTTTGATGGTATATTCTTTGAGTACATAATTATAATCAAAATATTATTTATATTTTGAGCTTGCATTATTTATTGAAATAGGAGGGCTGAGGTATTAAATCTCTACGGCCTCTGTTAAAAAGCTAAGAAAATGACCATAGATTCACAAGAATTCAGAAAATTTGCCGTTAAACATCAGGGTATTGGCGGTTTACACGTAGATAAATTTATTGCACAAGCCAACCTTTCGCCGCAATCCATGACGCCTTATATTATTGAAGAACGTCAGTTAAATGTGGCACAAATGGATGTGTTTTCCAGACTGATGATGGATCGTATTATCTTTTTAGGTGATGCCATTTACGATCAGAATGCCAATATTATCCAGGCGCAGTTGTTGTTCTTACAATCAACAGATGCGGAGCGCGACATTCAGATTTACATCAACTCTCCGGGTGGATCTGTTTACGCAGGACTGGGTATATACGATACGATGCAATATATACAACCGGATGTAGCAACGATCTGTACCGGTATGGCTGCCTCTATGGGTGCTGTTTTACTGGTTGCCGGTGCAAAAGGTAAACGTGCGGCATTGCCACACTCAAGGGTAATGATTCACCAGCCATCGGGCGGTGCACAAGGTGTTGCTTCTGATATGGAAATCAACCTGAGAGAGATGCTGAAATTGAAAAAAGAATTATACGATATTATTTCGGAACACTCTGGCCAGACATATGACTGGGTTGAAAAAGCTTCAGACCGTGATTATTGGATGACTGCCGATGAGGCAAAAGGATTTGGAATGGTGGATGAGGTTTTATCGAGAAACGTGAAAAAAGATGGCGAAACAAAATAAAGAATCCAGGTGCTCTTTCTGCCATTCTGGCAAGCACGATACTTTAATGCTGATTGAGGGCATGGACGCATTTATCTGCGATAAATGTGTTACGCAGGCCAACCAGTTGCTGGCACAAGAACTTGGTGCTAAAAGCGCCAAAAATATGCCGGCAGCACTTACGCTGCTAAAACCGCTTGAAATTAAAAATCACCTGGATCAATATGTAATTGGTCAGGATGATGCCAAAAAGGTTTTATCGGTAGCAGTATACAATCACTATAAACGTTTAAATCAGAAAATTGACAAAGACGAAATAGAGATTGAAAAATCGAACATTATGCTTGTTGGAGAAACCGGTACAGGAAAAACGTTGCTGGCTAAAACCATTGCTAAAATATTGCATGTACCTTTCTGTATTTGTGATGCAACTGTATTAACGGAGGCCGGTTATGTTGGGGAAGATGTAGAAAGCATTCTGACCCGTTTGCTGCAGGCAGCAGATTATGATGTGGCAGCAGCCGAAAGAGGTATTGTGTATATTGATGAGGTGGATAAGGTAGCACGTAAAAGCGATAATCCGTCCATTACAAGAGATGTTTCTGGCGAAGGTGTGCAACAGGCCCTTTTAAAGATTTTAGAAGGTACCGTTGTTAATGTACCACCTCAGGGCGGACGTAAACACCCGGATCAGAAAATGATACCGGTAAACACGAACAACATTCTGTTTATTTGCGGAGGTGCTTTTGATGGCATAGAACGTAAAATTGCAAACCGTTTGCGTACGCAGGCGGTGGGTTATAAAGTTAAAAAAGACGAGACGGTTTTAGACCTTAAAAACCTGTATAAGTATATTACACCACAGGATTTGAAGTCGTTCGGATTAATACCCGAGCTGATTGGCCGGATCCCGGTATTGTCGCACTTAAACCCGCTGGACCGGGAAACCCTTAGAAATATTTTAACAGCGCCTAAAAATTCGCTAATTAAGCAGTATATTAAACTTTTCGCTTACGAAGACGTTAAATTAATCTTTGATGAGGAGGTTTTAGATTTCGTGGTAGATAAGGCGATGGAGTATAAGCTTGGAGCGAGGGGTTTGAGGTCGATTTGTGAGTCTATTATGCTGGATGCGATGTTTGATACACCAACGCAAACGGATATGAAGGAGTTACACATTACCCTCGATTATGCGATGGAAAAATTTGAAAAGGCCGACCTTAAGAAGTTGCAGGCCGCCTAAAATTAAATCCTCCGCTGAAAACCGGAGGATTTTTTTTTAAGATAAATATTGTTAAGGCCTGGTAAAGCAGGCATTAAATTAGAAAGTATGAACGAAGAAAAAGATGTAAAAAAAGACGAAAATATCGTCGCAAAATCAAAAAAGATTAAAGAAGTAGAAGGAGCGGTTAAATCCGGATTAAAATCGAAAGAAGAAATTGTAAACAACTGGTTGCCACGTTATACCGGGCGTGCGCTGAGCGAATTTGGCGAATACATACTTTTAACCAATTTTAGCAAGTATGTAGCCATGTTCTCTGAATGGCACAACAATGCCCCGATTTTGGGATTGGATAAACCCATGCAGAGCGTAACGGCCAATGGCATTACCATTATTAATTTTGGAATGGGTAGCCCGCTTGCTGCAACCATGATGGATTTGCTTACAGCCATAAAACCCAAAGCCGTTTTGTTTTTAGGTAAATGTGGTGGCTTGAAGAAAAAAAATCAGCTGGGCGATTTAATTTTGCCGATTGCAGCCATTAGGGGAGAAGGAACCTCTAACGATTACTTGCCGGCAGAAGTTCCGGCCTTGCCGGCGTTTGCTTTGCAAAAAGCGATTTCGACAACCATCCGTGATAACGGAAGAGATTACTGGACCGGAACCTGCTATACCACCAACCGCCGTGTTTGGGAACATGATAAAGATTTTAAAAAGTATCTTAAATCTTTGCGTGCCATGGCAGTCGATATGGAAACTGCCACCATTTTTACGACTGGTTTTGCCAATAAAATTCCAACAGGTGCGTTGTTACTTGTATCCGATCAGCCAATGATACCGGAAGGTGTTAAAACTGCAGAAAGCGATAGCAGTGTAACTGAGAAATATGTAGAAACACATTTAAGAATTGGTATTGATTCTTTAAAACAGTTGATTAATAATGGCTTAACAGTTAAACACCTGTTGTTCTAAGCCCTTTAGATACTGTAAAATAAACAACCCGGGTTTTAGCTTAATTAGGGATGGTTTATTTTACAGTGCATAAGTGATTATTATAATGCGGGCGTACCGGCTCTTTGAGATTAACCTGGCGGTTGGCTTGTAATCTTCGGGCCGATCAGAAGAAAGCCTGTATTATAATATGCTTATTGATGCAGCATTTTTAAACTTAGGGAAACTTTCTGTTAAGTTAAAAATGTTTGTTTAAGTATACACAATACAGGCTCCTTATATTAGTAGTAGGTTAACCTGACCACGCCGGCTAATTTTTTAGCCAATCTGATTACCTGTCTGGTATAACCATATTCATTATCGTACCATACGTAAAGAATAAGAGACTTTCCATCACCCGAAATGATGGTGGCAGGTCCGTCTATAATGGCGGCATGTGTATTGCCAATCAGATCGCTGCTAACCAGCTCATTTGAGATGGAATATTCGATCTGTTCTGATAAATCCCCAAATAAAGAAGCTTGTTTGAGTACATTGGCCACTGTATCGAGGTCTGTTTGTGTATGTAAGCTTAAATTAAGAATGGCCAGCGATACATTGGGCGTTGGTACGCGTACGGCATTTCCGGTAAGCTTACCACCCAGTTCGGGTAATACTTTTGCCACGGCTTTATCTGCACCGGTTTCTGTTATAACCATGTTCAGGGCGGCCGAACGCCCCCTGCGGTATTTTTTGTGGTAGTTATCCAGCAGGTTCTGATCGTTTGTATAAGAATGAATGGTTTCTATATGTCCCTTTTCAATTTCAAAGGTATCGTTAATAAGCTTTAAAACAGGTGTTATGGCATTGGTGGTGCAGGATGCATTGGAGAAAATATTTTCTGCTTCAAAATCAAAAGCCTGTTCATTAATACCGGTTACAATGTTGGGAACATCTCCTTTGGCAGGTGCGGTAAGCAGCACTTTAGAAATCCCTTTAGCCTGCAGGTGTTTGCCCAGGGTATCGCGGTCGCGGTAAGCACCTGTATTGTCGATTAGCAGAGCATCTTGAATGCCATAAGCATTATAATCAACTTCTTCGGGTTGTTTGGCTTCGATCATGTAAATGGTTTGGCCGTTTACAATGAGCGCCTTGTTGGCAAAATCTTCGGTAATAGTTCCGTTAAAGGTTCCATGTACAGAGTCTGTACGGAGCAGTTCTGCACGCTTGGTGAGCTCCTGGTCGCTGTAACTCCTGGTAACAACGGCTCTTAACCGCAATTGCTCGCCTTTACCAGCCTGTGCAATTAATTCTCTTGCTGCCAGACGGCCAATGCGGCCAAAACCAAACAGCACCACATCTTTGGCTTTCAGCTGCTTTTTATCGCGGCCAATGTGAGCAGAGAGGTGGCTGGTGAGGAAATCGTTCATTGAGGCAAATCCATTGCGATCGTCGAGCCACTCGGCCGCGAGTTTGCCAATGTCTATGCGGGAAGGGGCAATGCTGAACCTGGAGATGGCAGTGGCCAGTTCAAGGGTTTCGTAAATGGAAATGTCTTTTCCGCTAATGTTGGTTGCATACTGGTGGTGTGCCAGTATTTCGCTGCTGCCTATATCGAACAGCGGCTTTCGGAACAGCAACAATTCTACAGAGCGATCGAACCAGAGTTTGCCGACAACGTTGATGAGCTCAACGGCCTTTTTCTCTTTTTCAATCCAGCTCTGAAATTCAGTCTGGTATTTGTTTAACATGAAATGAATAATTTGGTTAGAAATTGCTGCAAAAATAGCAAAAGATCGGCTGGTGTGGCCGATCTTTTGCTATTTATTGAATAATATAAAGGATTATTATCCCAAATATGACTTTAAAATTTTGCTTCTTGAAGTATGACGAAGTCTTTGTAAGGCCTTGTCTTTTATTTGTCTAACACGTTCGCGTGTTAAATTGAATTTTTCGCCTATTTCCTCTAAAGAAAGCGGGTGGTTGGAACCCAATCCGAAGAACAATACAATAATTTCTCTTTCGCGCTCAGTAAGGGTAGATAAAGAGCGTTTAATCTCTTCTGAAA
>JASLGV010000444.1 GCA_030149995.1 Pedobacter sp. | reverse complement strand
TAAGAAACCCCTGCACCTCGTTTTACCAGCGTGCAGGGGTTTAAACATTGTTGGTGATGGTTTATTTATGGATATGCATAAAGAAGAGCCACAACAAGCCATATGATTCAAAATGCTTGCGCAATGTTTTCAGCGCTTCTGCACTGTGCTTCTTAACCGTTTCTTTTGAAATTTTAAGGATTTCTGCAATTTCCTGATGTGAAAGCCCTTCGTATCTGCTCATTCTGAAAACAATTTGCTGTTGTTTAGGGAGTTTCTGAACGGCGATTTCTGTAAAACGTTCAAGTTCTGCCAGGTTAAGGGCTTGTTCTGTAGAATGACTGATGTCTTCATATCTTAACCATAAAGCTTCTGCGGCAGCTTTTGATCTTGCAGCGTCCCGGATGGCATTCAGGCATAACCGTTTGCAAATGGTGTAAACATACGGTCCTACCGGATACTCATCTTCCAGTTTTTCGCGACTCGTCCATAGGTTCATTAACGTGTCTTGTACAATTTCTTGTGCATGCTCGCGATCATTAAGATAACGTAGGCTGAAATGATAAAGTTTTTTATGCCAGGTTTTGAAAAGCTGTTCAAAAGCAGGTTCACTTCCTTGCTTTAGCATAAGCACCAGTTCTGTGTCTGAAAGAGGATTTCCCCGTTTTGTATTTATTTTCATAATATATTCTTACAACCTGTTTAATAGGCTGTTATTAAAGGATGATTAAGTAAATCTAATTAAAATATAAGTGATTAAAAAATATTTTTTTCGTAAAACTGTCTTAGCAGAACGACAGGTACAAATGTGATTATCAGTCAGTTTAAGTAAACAGTGATGGACTCAACGCAAAAAAACAATCGGCCGGGCATCCACCCGGCTCGTATTGTCTTAATCACTAACTTAAACTAAATTCACCGGAAAAAAACTTAAACCCGGCAAATATCTTTAATGCACCTTCAGCACCGGAACGGGTTTGACATGCGTATTATAATTTCTTTGGTAAATTTCATTTTTTATCTCCTGGTTTTAATGTTTAACGGGTGTAAATCTGGCCGACCATCCCCCACCTGGGGCCATTTCAATTTCGATCGTCGCACCTTTTTTTATTTTTATCAGGTTTCGTTTATAATCACTCCCTATCCTTGCCGCATTCGGACCATCTGAAAATATCTCTGCCTGATACTCCTGATGATCATCCAGAAAATCGAGTTTCACCTTTAATTTTCTTGCGGTCCAGTTGGTCATGGCACCTAAAAACCATTCTGGGCCTTTTTTTCTGGCAACAGCTATATATTCACCTATTTTTCCGGCCAGCGGATGGGTTTCATCCCAGGTGGTTGGAATACCACTGAGGTAAGTTGTATAAAGTGGTTCTTTTTCATACGCTGTGGGTGCATCGGCCAGCATTTGTAGGGGTGCGTAATAAACTGTATACATGGCCAGCTGCTGACAGCGTGTGCCCTGACTTACGGGTCTTTCAAAAACAGCCTTCCAGTCTGCCTGGTTGTAATTTTGCATGGCCCCGGGTGTGTAATCCATGGCGCCGGCAAACATGCGTATAAAAGGAATGGTTACAGCGGTTTGCGGACTTGTTCCGGCTGTATCAAATTTATTCCATTCCAAACCTTTAACGCCCTCTGTATTGATGTAATTCGGATAGGTACGCTCCAGTCCATTGGGGTGATATGCACCATGAAAGTTAACCAGCAGCTTTCTTTTGGCAGCAGCCTTTAGCAAGCGTTCCTGAAAATTAACCACAACCTGATCGTCTCGATCCATAAAATCGACTTTAATGCCGGCAATGTCCCATTTTTCAAACTGATCCAGCGCCTGTTCCATTTGTCGGTCTAAGGTGTACCATACACACCAAAGTATCAGCTTAACGTGTTTGCTTTTTGCATAGCGGATCAGTTCGGGTATATCAAGCGCATGTGTTACCTGCATTAAATTAAACTGGTCGCTCCAACCCTCATCCAGATTTACATATTCAAGTTCGTTTTTAGCCGCAAAATCAATGTAATATTTATACGTTTCGGTGTTAAAACCTGTTTTAAAGTTTACGCCCGAAAGGTTCAGTGCATTCCACCAATCCCAGGCAACCTTACCGGGTTTGATCCACGATACATCTTTAAGCTCGCCTGGAGAAGCCAGCAGGTATACCAGCTGATTTTTAAGGATGTTTTTATCTTCTTCTTCAAATGAGATTAAACGCCAGGGAAAAGTCCTGGTGCCGGTGGTTTTGGCTATGTAGTCTCCCTGCGTTTGAACTTTCAGGTTAAAATTCATATGTCCTCCAGGTGCTGCACTAAGCGGATAAAATGCATGTTGAGCAATCAGGGTATTTTGGTTGCCACTTGTTTTCAGGCTCATGCATGGATAATCACGTACATCAGATTCGTGTATTAAGATATTCATCCCATCTGTGGCTTTAACCAGAAGCGGTAAGCTGGTGTAATTGGGTAGGATTACCTGCGATATTGACTGCGGCCGGTAATCAGATTCTGAAAGTGCAGGATGGAAATAGGCCGTATAATCGCCATTAAAGGCAGGATCAGCTTGTTCATTCACGACTTTGATACTGTCGCTCAAGCTGGTTGAAAAGCGGTAGGCAAAGCCTTCATTGTAGGCTCTGAAAGTAATTTTGTACCCGTTTTTAAACTGCAATTCAAGCATGTTGTATTGCGCTCTAATGGTCTTTTGTATCCCATACAA
>JASLGV010000400.1 GCA_030149995.1 Pedobacter sp. | reverse complement strand
TTTACAAAAGAAGTTCAGAATGCCATGCTCATTCCTGTAAAAGCACTCAAATTTGTACCCGATTCGAGTTTAGCACCTAAATATACCCTAAACTGGATCAATCGCAGCCGCAAGCCACTCCCATCTGATGAATCGTACGTGTGGGTGAAGAAAGATCAGGCGCTTTTTCAGAAAAAGATCAAAACCGGTATCAACAACAATACACAGGTAGAAGTTTTAGAAGGTTTGGGTGCGGGCGATGAAGTGGTAACCACTGGGCAGAACATGAGCAGAGGTGCTGCCGCCCAGGCACAATCAAGTCCTTTTATGCCTAAACGTCCGGGTGGAGGCGGCAGAAGGTAATGGAAAAGAAAATTTTGGATATCCAGGATCTAAAGCGCGAATTCGTAATGGGCAATCAAACCGTAAGGGCTTTAAAAGGAATCAGCTTTGATATTAAACCCGGTGAGTTTGTAACCATTATGGGTAGTAGTGGTTCCGGTAAAACAACCTTGCTCAATATATTGGGTTGTCTGGATAAACCATCCGATGGAGCGTACTTACTGGATGGTGTAAATGTAAAAACACTCGACCGGAATGCGCTGGCGGGTTTGAGGAATACCAAAATCGGTTTTGTGTTTCAGGCTTATAATTTACTGCCACGAACAACGGCACTTGAGAACGTAGAACTCCCCTTGTTTTACAATAAGGAAATTTCGGCGGGTGAACGCAGGGAAAGAGCCATTAAAGCACTGGAATCTGTTAAGCTGGCCGAACGTTTTGACCATACACCCAGTCAGTTATCGGGCGGACAGCAGCAACGTGTAGCCATTGCACGGGCGCTTGTAAACGAACCCGTGATGATTTTGGCGGACGAAGCAACGGGTAACCTGGATACACGTACCTCTTACGAAATTATGGCGCTGATGCAGGAACTGAACGAGGCAGGTAAAACCATTGTTTTTGTAACGCACGAGCCAGATATTGCTTCTTTCAGTACCCGTACCATTATGCTTCGGGATGGTAAAATACAAAAAGACAGTTTAAACACAAACCGCCGTTCGGCAAAAGAGGCCCTGGCAGGCCTGCCCGAATCAGACGATTATTAATTAAGAAAAGATGAGCATCCTAAATTTATTGAGAATTGCCTTCAGGGCTTTAAAACGTAATAAACTACGGGCGTTTTTAACCATGCTCGGTATTATTATCGGGGTGGCTGCCGTGATTGCCATGATGGCCATTGGCCAGGGATCTAAGCAAAGTATCCAGTCGTCTTTGTCAAGCATGGGTTCCAATATGATAACCGTTATGCCACAGAGTAACGAGCGTGGTGGGGTAAAACTTCAGGGAAGCAGTATTCAGACTTTAAAGCTCGAAGACATTACAGCCATTAAAAGGTTGAACTCTACCAATATTAATGGATTATCGCCGGTGGTTTCAAGCAACGGACAAGCCATAAAAGGCGGTTTGAACTGGCCAACCAATATCAGCGGTGTAAGTACAGATTACCTGAATATCCGCCAGTTAAAGATTAAAGACGGCATTATGTTCGATGAGCATGATGTAAGAAGTTTTGCAAAGGTCTGCCTGCTTGGACAAACGGTTATTGATAACCTCTTTCCGGATGGCAGCAACCCCATCGGGCAGATTATCCGGTTTAAAAATATCCCATTCCAGGTAATTGGTACTCTGGTTCCAAAAGGCCAGAGTAATTTTGGTCAGGATCAGGACGATATTATTCTGGCTCCATATACGACGGTACAAAAAAGAATTACCGCAACTATTTATTTGCAAAGCATTTATGCGTCAGCAACTTCTGAAGCCACCAGCGATGCTGCAACACAGGAAATTACCGATGCCATCCGCGTCAGTCACCGTTTGCTGCCGGTAGATGACAATGATTTTCAGGTGCGTACACAAGCTGAGTTAATCAGCACCATCACCTCAACCAGCAGCATGTTAACCGTACTGCTTACGGCCATTGCAGGTATATCGCTTTTTATCGGCGGCATTGGAATTATGAATATTATGTATGTTTCTGTAACCGAACGTACACGGGAAATTGGATTGCGTATGTCTATAGGTGCCCGGGGGAAAGATATTTTAATGCAGTTCCTGATTGAAGCCGTGCTGATTAGCATTACAGGTGGAATTATCGGTGTTTTGCTGGGTGTTAGTGCTGCTTTCCTGATCTCGTTCTTTTTAAGCTGGCCAATCCTGATTTCGCAATCGTCTATCGTGGTATCGTTTATTGTATGTGCCATTACGGGTGTTTTCTTTGGATATTACCCTGCACAGAAAGCCTCGAACCTTGATCCGATTGATGCCTTAAGGTATGAATAGCTGAATTAAACAACGGTGAACCTGCCGGTTTCTATCCAGGCTTAAAAACGTAATATATTGATAACTTAATAATGAAAATCAGGCCCGAAAAAACAATGACGATTAACTTCTCAAATAAATGGATCCGTATAACCATGCATGTACTGGTATGGGCAATTTTAATCAGTCTACCCTACCTGATGAATGTAAACAGAAGCCGGCCACCACGTCCGCTTTCACTTTTTGAAGAAAGACAATTTTTAAAGCTAAACTGGATAAACTACATATATTGGATGGGTCTTTTTTACCTCAATGGATGGGTTTTAGTGCCTAAACTTTTATACCGGAAAAAATACCTGCTTTATTCGGTGCTGTTTATCGTTTTACTGGCACTTGTTATGGTGTCAAATGGTTTTTTGTTTAATGCCCTGCTCCCCGGTTTGAAGTTTAACCTGCGGCGGCTTATCTGGTTCAGTACCCCTACTTTTGTATTAACCATGGCTGCCAGTACAGCTTATAAGCTTATTGCCGACCGGATTGGTCAGGAAAAACGAATCTTACAGCGCGAGCAGGAAAACATGAAAACAGAACTTTCCTTTTTACGTTCGCAGATCAGCCCGCATTTTATCTTTAATATTTTAAATAACATTGTGGCTTTGGTAAGACTTAAAAGCAACGAGCTGGAACCTACCGTGATGAAATTATCGGGGCTGATGCAGTATATGCTTTACGAAACGGATGAGGAAAAGGTATCCATCCGCACCGAAACAGAATACCTGCAGGCTTATATCGATTTGCAGCAACAACGGTTTGGTAAAAAAGTACACATAGAAGCAAACATGGAAGTATTGAACGAATTTGCCGAAATTGAACCCATGTTGCTGATACCCTTTATTGAAAACGCATTTAAACATGGTACCGGTCTAATTGAAGAACCCAGTATTTCCATACATTTAAAAACAGATGCTAAAAAACTTTATTTTAGTGTGCGGAATAAATTTAACCCGGAAAGCAACGAAACCAAAGACTCCTCATCGGGTATTGGTTTGACAAATGTAAGTCGCCGCTTAAACCTGCTGTATGCTGAAAATCACGAATTGCTTATAAAGACGCAATATAACTGGTTTGAAGTGGATTTATCTTTAACTTTAAATACATGATAAACTGTTTAGCTATTGACGATGAGCCCCTTGCCTTAAACCTGCTGGCGGATAACATCGGAAAAATCCCCTTTTTAAATCTGATCGCCAGTTGTGATGATGCCTTTGCAGCCAATAAGATTATGCAGGAACAAACCATTGACCTGATTTTTATCGACATACAAATGCCGGGTATTACCGGTTTGCAGTTTATTCAAAGTCTGGTTAATAAACCCATGGTTATTGTTGTAACGGCTTATAAGCAATATGCGCTTGATGGTTTTTCGCTGGATGTGCTGGATTACCTGATGAAACCTGTTTCAATGGATCGTTTTATGAAAGCCTGTAACAAGGCAAAAGAATATTATGAACTGAAACATGCGCAGCATCCGGGAGCTGCCAACGATTTTATCTTTGTAAATGCGGGGTATAGCATGCTTAAAATTAACTTCAGTGATATCCGCTATATTGAGGGTTTAAAAGATTATATTCAAATTCATTTAAAAAGTACCCATAAAGCCGCGGTGGTGCGGCAAAGCATTAAGCATATAAATGATTTACTTCCCCCACATTTTAAGCGTGTACATAAATCCTTTTTAATCAATACCCGGGAGATTACTTCTATCCGTAAAAATTCGGTCCTTATAGGCGAAAGCGAGATTCCGGTAAGCGAAATGTACCGCGAAGTAATTGATCGGCTGCTACACTAAAAACATTATAAAACAGTTTCGGCAGCCGCATGGTTGCCGAAATATATTTTAATAACTCATTGGCATAACCAATGGACTTATTAAACGGTTTTTACTTCGTCTTCGTTGTAGTCTTTAATATCTGTTATGTATCCGTTTACCAGCAGGAAATCAAAAAGTGGCTTTGCATCAGGCGTTACAGGCATATTCCTGGTTGTAATAACCTGGTTTGTTTTTTTATCCAGGTAAGGGTATGCAAATAAGCGTACATTTTTACTGAACATATCGTTTACGTAACTGAGCAGCTGACCGGAATAGTTTTCCCCGAAATTATTAGAGTTAAATACAAATTTAAGGTTGTTGATGTTGGTGGCCAGTCCAACACTTTTAGGTTTGCAGCGATCCAGGTATTTTGCCAGTCTGTTGTGGCGTTTAAAATTAGATACAATTACAATGTTTCCGGTGTTACACATATCCTGGGCTCGTTTTGCAACGGCTTCTAAATCTATGTCGTCTGGTGTTTCTTCCTGTT
>JASLGV010000387.1 GCA_030149995.1 Pedobacter sp. | reverse complement strand
TATCGGTGGTGTCCACCTCTTCCCATTCCGAACAGAGAAGTTAAGCCCACCAGAGCCGATGGTACTGCGGTAACACGTGGGAGAGTAGGTCGGTGCCAAATCTTAAAAGAAACCTTGTTGTAAAAACAACAAGGTTTTCTTGTTTTATATCCCTGCCATAAACCAATTAAAACACCTAAAGGTGTCCCCCCTTTCTTTTATTTAAAATATGGCATCATGATACAGTTGCTTTAAGCATTTATAAAGCATTATTTAAGTGCTTTAGAGGTATGTGTGGTTTGTAGTGTTATGTTACGTTAGGGGCTTTAAAAAAGCTTGATTCGGCATGTTTGAGTAGTGCTTAAATAAACACTCCGGCTAACAAAGCCTGTAAAGGCCGGCCGGAGTATTTATTTTATTTGCCGGTTTTGCTAACAGAAAAGTTCCTGTTCATCCCGGTCTGCTACCGGGATTTTTTTAAGAAAATCTGCGAAAGACGAACCTTCATGATCAGAATAACTGCCATAAGCATCCAAAATATAGCCAACATTTTTATCCTGGTCTTCTGTTATGTACAGAACAGAATTATCGGCCGGATCTGAGTCGCCTTCGAATCGATAGGTTTTTACAATGCTAAGATCTTCCGGTTTATAAATTTTCCCTAAGGATTTACTTTGCATCTTTCCGTGATCGCTCATTTTTAATTCATTATCTTTTCCTTTAAGCCTTAATTTTTCTAAAATCTGACTTAATGTATTCATTGCAGCTGGATTTTCCATTTTATGTATGTTTTGAGGTGTCCGATTAAACAATTGATTTGCTACAGGAATAACAACCCCACCTATAAATGGTTTTATTTTCTTAAAATGAAGCGAATGCTTATGCAATTTAAAGGTTAGCTGCATCATGCTTGAAAAGCAGATAAAATGGCAAACCTGGAAATGTCCCGGAGTGGCAAGGCCACAAATGGGAGCGTAAAAAAATTAGCACCAAGGGTAGATCTTACAGCGATGGTAGACCTGATGTTTTTACTGACAACCTTTTTTATGCTTACAACCTCATTGGGTAGTTTAAACGCAGCAGATATTGCGAAACCAGCAGATTCGGAAACAGAACGACATGACTATCCAGCTTCACGTACCATGACCATCTTACTGGGTAAAAATAACCAGGTGGCTTACTACATCGGAGAAAATGAAAGCGCCGAAATGAAAATCGCATCTGTAAGTGCTATTCATGATAAAATAGAAGCGAATAAATTACTTGTTGCACAACGGCATGAGTATAATCCACAAAAGCATATGATCGTAATTATTAAACCAACATCAACAGCAAAGTTTCAAGACTTCGTGGATGTACTTGATGAGATGAAAATTAGCGATGTAAAATCATATGCCATCGACGATAAAACGATTTTAGAAAAAGAAAAAAGTTTTATGAAGGCAAAAGGTCTATAAAACAGAGAAGCCTTCCCCCATTTAAGAGGAAGGCTTCTTTGATACAAAGAATTCTTATAAGTTAAAGGCTTTTTTAACAGCATCTACGTAATCAAGTTTCTCCCATGTGAAAAGTTCTACCGAAACTGTTTTTTCTTCTCCGTTAGGGGTTCTGAATGTTTTTGAAACTGTTTCTGGCTTGCGCCCCATGTGACCGTAAGCAGCTGTTTCGCTGTAAATCGGATTTCTTAATTTAAGACGTTGCTCAATAAAGTATGGACGCATATCGAAAATAGATTCTACTACTTTGGCGATTTCGCCATCCGTAAGATTTACTTTAGCTGTACCATATGTATTGATGTAAATACCCATTGGTTTTGCCACACCTATCGCGTAACTAACCTGTACAAGAATTTCGCTTGCAATACCAGCTGCTACTAAATTTTTAGCAATGTGACGGGTGGCATACGCCGCACTTCTATCTACCTTGCTCGGATCTTTACCCGAAAATGCCCCACCACCGTGTGCACCTTTACCACCATAAGTATCTACAATGATTTTACGTCCGGTTAATCCCGTATCGCCATGTGGCCCACCAATCACAAATTTTCCGGTTGGATTGATGTGATATTGGATCTGATCATTGAACAGGTGTGCGTATTGCGGGTTCTTTTTAATAATTCTCGGAATTAGAATTTCAATAAGATCCTGTTTAATTTTAGCCAGCATAGTACTTTCAGCGTCAAAGTCATCATGCTGTGTAGAGATCACAATTGCATCAATCCGAACAGGTTTATTCTGATCGTCGTACTCCAATGTAACCTGGCTTTTAGCATCCGGACGCAGGTAAGTAATTTCCTTATTTTCGCGCCTTAACTCGGCAAGTTCCTGTAACAGCTTGTGAGAAAGATTAAGCGCAAGCGGCATAAAGTCTTCTGTTTCATCAGTTGCATATCCAAACATCATGCCCTGATCTCCCGCACCCTGCTCTTCTTTGTTTGTACGGTCTACACCTTGATTAATATCTTGCGACTGCTCATGAATAGCAGATAAAATACCACAAGAATTTGCCTCAAACATGTATTCGCTTTTGGTGTAACCAATTTTTTTAATTACATCACGTGCAATTTGCTGAACGTCTAAATATGTTTTTGATTTTACTTCTCCGGCCAAAATAACCTGTCCGGTTGTTACTAGTGTTTCGCAGGCAACTTTAGAATCCGGGTCGAAGGCAAGAAAATTATCAATTAAGGCATCTGAGATTTGATCGGCAATTTTATCCGGGTGACCTTCAGAAACAGATTCTGATGTAATTAGATATGACATTATTAAATAATAATTTTAATATAAATAAATTTTAACTTATTGTGCTAACAACCCCTGGAAACAGGTTGTAAATTGATTGAAGGAGAGTATTAGCACTTTTTTTTACGTGGTTGCAATCCCGTTTTACCTTCGCAAAACATCGCAAATCGATCCACTTTTGTTATACAAAATTAGCATATTTTCTTTATTTCAAAAATTATAGATTATTTTGTAATCTTATTCCAGAGCTTTGCAAATCAAGAAAAATATTTTATTTGTTATTAACCCCATCTCCGGCGGAAAGGGGAAATCACGTATTCCAGGGCTTATAGATAAGTATTTGGATAAAGAGAAGTTCAATTCATACTTTAGTTTTACAGAGTATGTAGGTCATGCTGCAGAACTTGCAGAAGAAGCTGCCAACAAGAATTTTGACATAATTGTGGCAGCAGGTGGCGATGGTACCATTAATGAAGTGGCAGCAAAGGTAATGTTGCACAATAAAATACTGGGTATTTTACCTTTGGGGTCGGGAAACGGACTGGCCAGGTTTTTAAATCTTTCTAAGAACCTGAGGAATGCACTCTTTGTTATTAATGCCATCAATATCATGGAAATTGATACAGCCAGCCTGAATAATAAGGCCTTCTTTAATATGGCTGGTATTGGCTTTGATGCGCGCTTGAGTGCTGTTTTTTCAGGAAACAAAAAAAGAGGATTCAGCGGATATCTGAAAGAAGGTGTTCGGGAAATATTAAATTATAAAGCACAGCAATACATACTGAACATTGATGGCGTTGAATATAAGCGGCAGGCTTTTGCCATTAGCATTGCCAACTCCTCTCAATATGGAAACAATGTATTTATTGCACCAGATGCCTCTGTACGCGATGGCCTACTTGATATTTGTATTATTAAGCCTTTTCCGCTTTATAAATTACCTAAGCTAAGTTATGTAATGCTAACGGGTAGAGCTGGGCGTTCTGATATGATTGAAATTATAAAAGGCCGCAACATTAAGATTAGCAGGTTACAGGATGATGCTGTACACCTTGATGGTGAACCGCTCCATATGGGGAAAAGTATTGATGTAAACATAAACCCCTTATCGTTACAAGTAATCGTACCCTAACCAGATAAAATAATATGAAAACGAAAAAGAACAGCTTAAGCGATCTGGGTGGTATTATGTATTCGACCAACCCGGATTTTGAATATGAAGAAGAAGTTGATGATACAGTCACTTTACCTAATCAGCAACAAGATTTTCGAGTGATGCTGGATAAAAGAAACAGAGGCGGAAAGGCTGTTACGTTGATTACAGGCTTTAAAGGCAGGCCAGAAGACCTGGATGTGCTTGGGAAAATGCTTAAAACAAAATGCGGGGTGGGCGGATCTGTTAAAGACAATGAAATATTGATCCAGGGCGATGTTAGAGACAAGGTTCTTTCGATACTCCAAAAGGAAGGGTATAAGGCTAAAAAGGCAGGCGGATAGTTTGTTTTTTTAGTTGCTTAGTGTATTAATTGGATTTTCTTTGTGGTTGATTTTTGTTGTTAACCATTTGTTAATCAGTTGTTTTTGTTATAGTGTATTTGTTACAATATGTAAAAAAAGATTGAAAATCAGTTAGTTTTTGGTGTTTAACTATCTACCTTTGCTGCACTAACTTATTATTGTTATGAGCAGAAATGAATGGTTAAAGCCAAATTTAACTTATTTAAAATTTAATGATCGTCTGGATGTAAAATACCAGTTAACGCCAGACCAACTGGTTGATGCTGCGCGCGAAAATAAAGAAGGAACAATTGCTTCATCAGGCGCTTTAGCCATCGATACAGGTAAATTTACAGGTCGGTCGCCTAAAGACCGTTTTATTGTATGTGATGCCGAAACTGAAAATACCGTTTGGTGGGGCGATGTAAATATTAAATTCAGCCCTGAAAAGTTTGAGGCACTTTATGATAAAATGATTGGCTATTTAAATACCAAGACACTTTACGTAAGGGATGCCCGAGCTTGTGCAGATCCTGATTATGCCATATCTATAAGGGTTATAACAGAAACGGCTTATCAAAACCTCTTTGCTTATAATCTTTTCATCCGGCCGGATGAAAGCGAATTTGTGGCACAACCAGAATGGACAATTATCGCCGCTCCCGGTTTTCTGGCTAATCCCGCAACTGATGGCACCAGACAGGAGAATTTTTCCATCTTAAATTTTACTAAAAAGGTTATCCTTATCGGTGGAACAGGATATACCGGCGAAATTAAAAAAGGCATTTTCTCTGTCTTGAACTTCATTTTGCCCGTTTATAGAAATACACTTTCGATGCATTGCTCAGCAAATGTAGGTAAGCAGGGAGATACCGCCATCTTTTTTGGCTTGTCCGGGACCGGAAAAACAACCTTATCTGCAGATCCCGAAAGAGGGTTGATCGGAGATGACGAACACGGTTGGGGAGAAGATTCTGTCTTTAATTTTGAAGGTGGTTGTTATGCAAAGTGTGTAGATCTAACAGCCGAAAAAGAACCTCAGATTTACAAGGCCATTAAATCCGGGGCGTTATTGGAAAATATAAACTATTTTCCGGGAACAACAGATGTTGATTTTTCAAATATCGACAAAACCGAAAACACAAGGGTTGCTTATCCGATTAATTTTATAGAAAACGCAATTATTCCTTCCATTGCAAGTGTGCCAAAAAACATATTTTTCTTAACAGCCGATGCCTTCGGAGTGTTGCCACCCATATCGAAATTGAGTGTAGAACAAGCTATGTTTCATTTTATGAGTGGTTATACGGCAAAGGTTGCAGGTACCGAAACGGGGATTACAGAGCCTCAGTTAACGTTTTCGGCCTGTTTTGGTAAAGCATTTCTGCCACTTCATCCTTCTAAATATGCCGCTTTGCTGGGCGAAAAAATGAGAAAGCATCAGGTAAACGTGTGGTTGGTAAATACGGGATGGTCTGGAGGTGGATACGGCGTTGGTAGCCGAATGAAACTTAGCTTTACCCGGGCCATGATTACCGCTGCATTGGAAGGTGCCCTGAACGACGTGAGTTATAAAGAACACGATATTTTTAAATTAAGGATGCCGGTGAGTTGTCCACATGTTCCATCTGAAATTTTAGACCCGGTAAATACCTGGAAAGATCAGACAGTATACGTTGCAAAAGCAAAAGAACTCGCTGATGCCTTTTCAGAGAATTTTAAGCAGTTTGAAGAGGCAAATATGCTTAAGGATGATAAGGGAGTGTTAAAATTATGTTAAATGCCGGTTAAAATGCATTTTTTAGCCGAAAAATTTGCAAATCGATTTTTTTTTAGTTTTTATTGTGAAAGAATTGCCTCCGGCTGAGGCAATTTTTTTGTTATACGGCATTGGGTAAGCTGAAAAACTAAAATGTTAAGTAACGATTTGATTGTTTATTGACATATTTAATTTGTTATTTAAATCAAAGTTATAAATTTGTTTTCGCAACAAAATCAGATTATATCCGTTGTGAGTATTACAAAAGCAAAAGGCTAAAAATTAAAAACAAGAACTAAAACTAAAAATTTAAAAAAAATGGCAAACGCACCAAAACCAACAACTGTTAAAAAAGAGAGCTCTGCTAGTGCATCAAACGTATTTGCAACATTCGTTATTCCGATCTGTATTGTAATTGGATTCTGTGTTTGGAGATTCGTATTTGGTGAGGGTAGTAACTTTATTGATGGGGACAGAGAAAAATTACCATTACCTGGAAACTACTTAGGAACAGCTTATAAAGGTGGTCCGATTGTAGCTTGTTTAGTAGGTTTACTTTTAGTGGTAATCGTATTTTCAATTGAGCGTTTAATCGTTATTGGAAAAGCAAGTGGACAAAGCAGTTTAGATACTTTCATCCGTAAAGTACAAGGTTTATTAAGCGCTAACAACATTGATGCTGCAAAAGCAGAGTGCGATAAACAAAAAGGTTCTGTAGCAAACGTTATTAAATCTGGTTTGAAAAAATATAGCGAAGTTGAAGCAGATAACAACTTAGATGTTGAGCAGGCAATCGTTGCTATTCAGAAAGAGGTTGAAGAAGCTACAGCTTTAGAAATGCCTATGTTAGAGCAAAACTTAACGGTAATTGCAACTTTGGTATCTATCGGTACATTAGTAGGTTTATTAGGTACAGTAACGGGTATGATTCGTGCATTCGCAGGTTTAGCAAACTCTGGTGCACCAGATCAATCAGCATTAGCGGTAGGTATCTCTGAGGCACTTATCAATACAGCAACAGGTATCTTGGTATCTACAGTTGCAATTATCATGTACAATGTATTAACTTCTAAAATTGATAAATTAACTTACGCAATTGACGAAGCTGGTTTCAGCATTGTTCAGACTTACGCAAGTACGCATAAATAAAAAATTCGAAAATATTTTTACCGGCTTTATGGAAAACCGGAAAAAAGATCATCATTATTAAAAAACGAATAATTTTTATATTATGCCTAGAATAAAAGTTAAAAGAACAAGTACTGTAACAGACATGACCGCCATGTGTGATGTGGCGTCTCTGTTGCTTACTTTCTTCATCTTAACTGCTACAGCAAGGCAACCAGAACCTTTAGCCGTTGTTACACCTTCGTCAACATACGAGTTTAAGGTACCGGCAGAAAACAATGCCATTTTAACAATTGGTCAAGGAAAGGTTTTCTTTGAAGTAGCAGGAAATAAGGTAAGAGAAAGGACTTTGGAGTTGATGGGTGAGCAGTACGATGTGACTTTTACCCCAGAGGAGAAAAAAAGGTTTTCTGTAATCTCAACTTTTGGAGTGCCATTCTCCGATCTTAAAAAGTTTATTGCAATGTCTGGTTCAGACCGGATGAAGCAAGGTGTTCAGCCGGGAATTCCGACAGATTCAACCGATAACCAATTAAACTCTTGGGTGTTGAACGCACGTAAAGCCAATGCAGAAGTGAATGGCGAGCAAATGCGCGTGAGTATTAAAGGAGATGCAAAGGAAGAATATCCTGTTATTAAAAAAGTTGTGGATGTTTTACAGAAGCAAAAAGTAAATAAGTTTTTATTGGTTACAAACGCAGAAGCTA
>JASLGV010000331.1 GCA_030149995.1 Pedobacter sp. | reverse complement strand
TTTTGCATACTTTTTCAGCTGCTGGAAAAAGTATGACCCGCGGTAGCGAAGCATAATGATATTATTATGTCAGCTGTTACCATCTGACTGTGTATTGTTGTTTTAGATGGTTAGATCCTTCCTTCGTCAGGAGGAGTTTTTTATTCGCCTCATTGGCCGGCGGGGCCTATTTCTTTTGGCTTGAACCAAAAGAAACAAAACCGAGGCTTTGCCGAGCTCATTAATGCCTAAGAAAAAATAAATACAGATTAATAAACTGCCGGCTGCGTCTGCTGCTTTTAAGTAAGTGCTTTGGCTTGTTTCTGCAAACCGCATCAGCCAAGGTCGGGGATTTGTGTAAACGTAGGTTTTTTACGGCTATCGCCATGTATGTTATTCGAAGAAATTAAGGTCTGTAGGTTGAAAGGTTGGTTTTGCTGCTTTGAGGTGCTTAGGAGGTTTTTTTTTCGCCTCATAGCCGGCGGGGCTGTTCTTTTATCTTGATATAAAAGAACCAAACCTGAGCGTAGCGAAAGCATGCCTGCCTATTAAAAATAATAAAAAAATAGGCATAACTCAAGGCTGCTTGGTATATCTTGCTTCAGCTATTTAGATCCTTCCTGTCGTCAGGAGGAGTTTTTTATTCGCCTCATAGCCGGCGGGGCTTAGTCCTTTTTTATGAAAAAAAGGACCAAAAACCACCGACTGCGTCTGCTGCTTTTAAGTAAGTGCTTTGGCTTGTTTCTGCAAACCGCATCAGCCAAGGTCGGGGATTTGTGTAAACGTAGGTTTTTTACGGCTATCGCCTATGAAAGGTTGGTTTTACTGCTTCGCGGTGCTCAGGAGGAGTTTTTTATTCGCCTCATAGCCGGCGGGGCCTATTTCTTTTGGCTTGAACCAAAAGAAACAAACCTGAGCGAAGCGAAAGCATGGCTGCCTATTAAAAAGGTTGGTTTTGCTGCAAGCATGAGTCGCAATACCGGGTTTTACTTTTTACTATGCACCTGGTATTTAATGGTTTAGTCATACTCTAAAACATCATCTATCTGGTAGTTATCGCCGGCATTGATGAGTTTAATATCTCTTTTGTATTGGTTCCTGTTTTTTTCGTCGTTTAAAACAATTTCAAAAATGGTGGCACCATCATCTGTTTTGTCTTTTAGCTCGATCTGGCTTATTTTGATTGGGCCATGGTTAGGGGTGGGGATTAGAAAGCTGTTTCCGGTTCCGGCATATTTGGTGTTGTATACAAATTTCCACTTATCTTCAAACTGGGTTTTGGTTAAACCACCTGTTGAACCTACGCGTGCAGCTTCCTGCTTATAGCTGAAATAGGCATCTGTATAGAGTTCTTTTGCCTGGGCGGCAGGTTTTTGGGCATTTAAAAAATGTGTCAGGTTGTAATTTAACCAGGTTTTTGCTTTTTGTACTTCGAGGCTATCTGCTTTTGACAGGGTTATGTTGCTTTTTGCTGCATGGTTGCCTTTACAGGCTACGAGTACACAAGCTGAGCAAAGCATCAGAAAGATGCCTTGCTTAAAAAGTTTAGGAACGATCATGTTAAAACGAAAGAAATGCTTAAGGTTTAACAATCATTAATTTGGCGAATTTTAACAACAGCTGCTTGTTGCCCAGTCCCTGGAAAAATACAGTTGCTTTTACATCTGGCAGGCTGCCTTCGAGACTTACAATTTTACCGAAGCCGAATTTTTCGTGTTCTACTTCCATGCCGGTTTGGAACTCATTTGGCTGCGATGGGGTAAAACCTGCGGTTGGCACATGTGCTTTTGGCAGGATAGAAGTTGTTTTTGGTCTTGGCGGCGGTGTACCAGCGGTACTGTTGGTGCCGGCAGGTTTTGGCTTGCTAAAGAAATCGCGTGGCTGTGAGGTCCAGGTTTTTCTTTCTGAGTCGAAATTTCCATCCATTAAACTGCTTTTTGAAGCGGGTTTAACATCCAGCTCCAGGTGTTTTGGATTAATTTCGTTTATAAAGCGGCTTGGCTCGCAGTTGGTTAAGTTGCCCCAACGGTATCTGGATGTTGAGTAGGTTAGGGTCAGCTTCTTTTCTGCACGGGTAATGGCTACATAAAATAAACGACGTTCTTCTTCGAGATCTGAGCGGGAGTTAACCGAAAGTTGCGAAGGGAACAGGTTTTCTTCCAGACCTACCACAAAAACATTTTTAAACTCCAGTCCTTTGGCGGAGTGAATGGTCATCAGGGAAACGGTATCCTTGTTTTTATCGCCATCTTTATCATCATTGGTTAAGAGGGCAACATCCTGCATAAAGATATCCAGTCCGCGCTCTTCAATGTCTTCGCGTTCGGCAAATTCTTTAATACCGTTTAAAAGTTCCTGTATGTTTTCGTAGCGGCTGCGGCCTTCTACACTATCATCGCTGTATAATTCTTTTAAAATACCTGAATGCTGCGCAATAAACAAAGCGGTTTCGTAAGCATCGAGCTTTTTGGCTTCGGCTGCAAAACTTTGGATCATCATCGAAAAATCGTTTAGCTGGTTGGCTAAACGGCCATCTACGTACATGTGTGCATTGGAAATAACTTCCCACATGGTTTTATCCTGCTGATCTGCGGCTACAATAATCTTATCTACAGAGGTATCGCCAATACCTCTTTTCGGGTAGTTTATAATCCGTTTTACGGCTTCCTCATCGTTTGGATTAAAGGTAAGACGGAAATAGGCAATTAAATCTTTTATTTCTTTACGTTGGTAGAAAGAGAGTCCGCCGTAAATTTTATAGGGAACGTTTAACTTTCTTAGTGCCTCTTCCATGGCCCGGCTTTGGGCATTGGTACGGTATAGAATGGCGAAATCGTGGTAATTGAGTCCTGTTAAGCTTCTTTCTTGTGCAATGGACTCGGCTACGATTTTACCTTCTTCGTTATCGGTAAAGGCCCTGGTTACTTTAATGCGATCGCCTGCCTCGTTATCTGAGAATACATTTTTTTCCAGCTGATTTTTGTTGTTGGCAATAATGCTGCTGGCGGCATCTACAATGTGCTGGGTAGAGCGGTAATTTTGCTCCAGCTTGTATACTTTTAAATCGGGGTAATCGCGTTCAAAGTTTAAGATGTTCTGGATGTTGGCGCCACGGAAAGCATAAATACTTTGGGCATCATCGCCCACTACACATATATTCTGGTAGGCGGCAGCGAGTTTTTTAACAATGGTGTACTGCGAAAAGTTGGTATCCTGGTACTCATCCACCATTAAATATTTAAATTTTTGCTGGTATTTGTTGAGTACGTCTGTATGTTCTTTTAAGAGGATGTTGGTTTTGAACAGGAGATCGTCGAAATCCATGGCACCTGCTTTGTAGCAGCGTTTTGAATAGGCATCGTAAATCTGGCCCAGCAGCGGACGCTTGGTCTGGATATCTTCTGCCTGGATCTGATCGTTCTGAAGGTATTCTGCCGCAGAGATGAGGTTGTTTTTTGCCGATGAGATGCGGTTTAGCACCATGTTAACGGCATACAGTTTATCATCTAACTGAAGTTCTTTAATAATGCTTCTGAGCAGGCTTTTGCTATCGTCTGTATCGTAGATGGTGAAATTGCTTGGATAACCGATTTTTTCGGCTTCTACGCGTAAAATTTTGGCAAAAACAGAGTGGAAGGTACCCATCCAGATGTTTTTTGCTTCGGCTCCAACCACTTTGGCAATACGCTCGCGCATTTCTTTACTGGCCTTGTTGGTAAAGGTAAGCACCAATATGTTAAAAGGATCTACTCCGGTTTGTATTAAATGTGCTACGCGATAGGTGATTACGCGGGTTTTGCCAGATCCGGCACCTGCAACGATCATGGCGGGTCCGGTTGTGTTTACAACTGCTGCTCTTTGCTGTGGGTTTAATCCTTCTAAATAATCCAATGCTGCTCCTCTTTTTTGAATGCCAAAAATAGGAAATTAAGTGTGCTTATTAAAAGGTGTTGGTAAAATCGGGATCAATTATTTTTTAGAAAATTCTCTTGCTGTATGGTTGGGTGCGGCTCGTGGCTGGCTGTTGTATTTTCTGTTTGTTTGGGGTAATCGTTAAATTTCTCTTTAATATGCATATAAAGTCCTTCATCGAACATGCCTTGTGTCTGGCTTCTTCCAAAGCGGATGGTGTTTAGCAGGATGTCTGGCCCATGGAAGAGTACGGTAACCTGTGTTTTCCAGTTGGGAATGGCAATGAGGATCTGCTCGTTGCTGGTGGGAACATCCCATTTTAAAGCTTTAAAAATACGCAATAAAAGGGCTTTGTTTTCGGCCTGACTGCTGCCGGGTATTCTTTTTAACCTTTTGCCACCTGTAAATAATTTAAACAAAAGAAAAGCCAGCAAAAGGGCAGCTGCATTTGCCAGGAGAAGTTGCAGGGCATAACCTTGTGTAAAATAACGACTGTTTTTAAGGGTTAAAACAAAGGTGCTAAGGGGAATGATGCCAATAATAAACGTTTCGATACCGGAGATGAGCACCCGGTTAAGTTTGCTTCTTCTGAGGTATAATTTGTTGCCGGCAATGCTTTTTTTCAGGTCAATTTTATCTGCTTCGATCATTATTGCGTAGGGGATTCTTGTTTTACATCCAGTCTTTGTTGCTGCTTTCTATCTGATAGAGCCAGGTATTTGCCAGTTCCTTAATCTGGCTGTAGTTGCC
>JASLGV010000315.1 GCA_030149995.1 Pedobacter sp. | reverse complement strand
CACAGGAGCCGAAAGACTGTAGTTTGGACTTCCGGTAGATAAAGAAAGTTTAACTTTTTTCCAGTCCAATCCTGTTTGCTGGGTAATAGCTGCCTTATAAATAACGTTTAACGGAGTTGCTGTGTTGATGGCTTTTACATCATAGCTTGCAGCCCAGCCGGCATTCGGACTTGTATAAGAAAGATAGTAATTGCTCTCTAAGGCCGATTTGGTACTCAGTTGTAGTACAAGTTGTCCCAATTGCTGGTTTGGATCGCTTTGCAACTCTTCAATCTGGCGTTTGAGCGCCGTTATTTTTTGCTGCTGGTTTTCCTGCTTTTGAGAAAGTGCTGTAAGGGCATTCCGTACCTGTGCACTTTTGCTGCGGTAATATTCAGTGAGTTTAATCAATTCAGCTACATTGGTTCCTGTGTTGGTGCCGCCCGATTTTCTATTTTCATTTAACAATTGAAGTGTTTGTTCTTCAATGGCTTTGCTGTCGAGCGTTTTGTTCAGTTCGTCGGTAACGATTTTTAAACTGTCATTTAATTTTTTAAGTACGGGATTACTGGCATCTCTATTTAAAAAATCGCGGTTAAACTGCACCGATAAGATGGTAACGCCTGGTGAAACAGCTACCTGAATGGAATTTTCGTTGATTTGTCCGGAAATATGATCAATTACAATTTCCGAAATGCCTGCCGGCAGATTTAGCTTTCCGGCATGATTAAGTTGTGCTCCACTGCTGTAAACGGTTACACTCTCTAAACGGGCATTGGATTTGATTTGCGGTTGTGCAAATATACTGAGGGGGAAGAGCAGAGCTAAGGCAAATGTTTTCATATCTTCAAATAATAAGGTAAATATTTATGAAGGAGATGCTGTTTTTACAGGCTTTCCATAAGCTGGGCGCTTTTTTGTTGCCGGTTTGTCAAGAATTGGTCGTGTCTTTGCAACAGAAAGAAAATAAGGTAAATTTGTAATTGTCGTTCTTAACTCACTTTTCAATAAAACATGTCCAAAAAAATTTTAGTCTGGTTTAGAAATGACCTTCGCTTGCACGATAATGAAATGCTTGTTGAAGCCATTGCCAAATCGGATACAATTTTGCCGGTGTATATTTTTGATCCCAGACTTTTTGGACCAACAAAGTACAGGACGTCAAAAACCGGCAGTATACGTGCAAAGTTTTTAACAGAAAGTGTTTCGGCACTTCGGAACGCACTTAAGCAGATTGGCGGTAACCTTTTAATTGCCACCGGAAAACCTGAAGAAATTATTCCCGAACTTGTACAGGAATATGAAATTACGGAGGTTTATCACCACCGGGAAGTAGCGGAAGAAGAAACGGAAATTTCTACACTGGTAGAAAACGGCCTCTGGAAACTCCGGATTAACTTAAAACATTTTATTGGCCATACCCTTTACAATAAAGAGGATTTGCCTTTTCCGATTAAGGATATTCCGGATGCATTTAACCTTTTTAAAAAGAAAATAGAGCGGGATGCCATCATCAAGCCTTGTTTTTCTGCTCCCGATCGCATTAATGTAGCAGAAATTATAGATTGGGGTACTTTGCCCTTGCTTACTGATTTTGGATTGGAAGAGCAGCTGAAAGATGAGCGGGCAGATTTCGAATTTGCCGGTGGTGAGCAGGCTGCCCTGGCCCATTTACAAAAAGTTGTGCAAGCCATGCAAAAGGCGGCATCGGTTAAAAAACTGATTTTAACGGCCAGACTTTCTCCATGGCTGGCTTTGGGCTGTTTATCGCCCCGAAAAGTATACTGGGAAATTAAAAAGATCGAAGCTACACAGGGTGTAAAAGCCATGTTTAACCATATTTTTCTGGGTTTACTCTGGCGCGATTATTTCCGCTTTATGTTTAAAAAATATGGCAATACTTTCTTCAATCCAAATGGTTTCGGTACACAGGCACCGGTTGACCAGGCACAGGAGGAAGCCAATTTTAACAAGTGGAAAAACGGGCAAACCGGATTTGCAGTGGTCGATGCGGTTATGACGGAGCTGAATCATACGGGTTACATTTCTAATGTGGCGCGGCAAACAGCAGCTATCTACCTGGTTTATAATCTGGAAGTTAGCTGGGTGCTGGGTGCGGCCTATTTTGAAGAAAAACTGATCGATTACAATCCGGCAAGCAACTGGGGCAGCTGGGCCAATGTGGCTGGTGTGGGCAACGATCAGAAGGCTAAAAGCACGTTTGACCTGGAAAAAAACATTAAACACCTGGATCCTAAGGGAAGTTATGCCGATACCTGGGTATCCTAAGGCTGCCTGTATGGTCAATACCGCATGGATTAGCAGCCTTTATTAAAAGACCGGGATAAAATTATACAACGATTTACGTACCATTCAAAATTTCTGCCCGCTGTATTTTATCCGACTGAAAGTCAAATTGTTCTAATTTGTTTTTTTTTATGCAATAAATAAAGATTTTTACCATTTATATAAGGTAAAATTCTAATTTTGTAGAGCTTATAGTAAACAGTTAATAATGGATAAATTATCTTATCTTAATGGCGCAAATGCCGAATATATAGAATCTTTATATCAGTCTTACCTGCAAGATTCTGAATCAGTAGAGTTTGGGTGGCAGAAATTTTTCGAAGGGTTTGATTTTGGCAGGAACGCAGGTTCGCCAGCTTCAGCAGTCGAAACACCTGAACATTTTTTAAAAGAAGTAAAT
>JASLGV010000305.1 GCA_030149995.1 Pedobacter sp. | reverse complement strand
GCTGAAATAAAGGCTGTTTCCGTCCGTCAAAGGCATAATAATCATCTTTGAGCGGCCAGTTCGGTATCTCTCCTTTTAAAACCTGTTCAATGTTATACACATCCACATATTCAGATTCGGTCATCCCGATGATTTTACCCTTGTACACCCATACCTCATGTGGAATAACCTGGTTGGGAAAATACTTTCTCAATTGCTTATCGCCCACCACCGAAGCAATCTTCAAACCTTTCGTATAGCTATTTACAGACCAGAAAGCTTTCACCAGGGCTTCTGGTTCATACGTAACCGGTAAAATCCGGATCCGGTTACCAAAATGTTCCTGTAAGGTCTGCATTTTGGGCAAGGCTGCTACACAGCCGCTGCAAGTCGTGGCCCAAAAATCAATAATCAGCAAACGATCTTTAAAGGCATCTGTATTCAAATTGCGTTCTGTACCATTAAACAGGTTACCCAATTCAGTAGCTGGTAACTGTTCCCCCCGCTTCAATCCCATGGTTTGTGCCTGTGCACAGACGTGCAACAATAGCCATAAAATCATTATCCCCAATATCTTTTTCATACTTCTCTGTTGTTTATTTTTAATTACCTTGTTTCCCTGATCACAAACATCTCCACCTCCCGGATGTCTTCCCTCAAATCCAACCCATATACTTGTAAAGCCTTTCGAAGTTTAGGTAAATCACGATAATCTTGAATGGACAAATCCATGTCAACCGGTTCCCGGTAACCGGTTTCATCTACAAAGGGAACTTGATTTACGGCATCCAGTTGCGCACCGAGGTAATAAAAAGAAGCATTCCTAAAAACACCGTCTTTTCCATACACAGGTGTACCTTCTTTTAGGGATTTTAACTGACCTGTTTGACTGGTTCGAACCAACACCAGCGCTTTAACCTTTTGTTTTTCAAAGCCAAACTGCAAGCCGAAATGCTGGGCGAAATCATTTTCCACCGTCTTCAGGCTTTTGACTAAAAAAGCAGCCTTGTTCATCACCAATTCATAACAATACGCATATTTACGCCTCCAGGTTAATTCATCCCCATAAGCCGGTAAATACCGGTATTTAATGGGGTCTTTTACTTCCAGCAAAATATGGCTGGGTAAAGGAGTCGGAAAACCATGTGTAAGCAATTCTACAATGGAGGCATTGTACGCGCTTTGCCGGATGGTACCTTGTTCCTTATTCTCCGGGCTAAACAGGTTAAAATTAAACTCGCGCCTTACGGGTGCCACCCCTTCCCGGTAACCGCTGTAAGCAGAATAGCATAACCTTCGATCAGCATTGGCATTTTGCAAAGTATCCAGCTTAAAAATTGGCCGGCTATAATCAAAATCAAAAAGGGGTTTATGATATACAAAAGTACTGTCGTGGGTTTGCGCCCGAGCGGTTATAAGCGTACATACATTAAAAAAAATAATCAACCGGATAATATTCATGAATCTGAAGTGTGTTTTTTACAAAGTTTCGCTTAACAAGAAAATATCAATATTCTATGATTTAACATGAAGCAGGAACCACCGGTAAATACCGGCAGTTACCTGCAGGGTTCATAGGGATGTAGGGTTCTTATTTATCGGGGATTCTGTTGAATCTGGGGGGCGTTCGTAATTACTTCTTTTGGAATCAGTAAGGTATACCGCACATCGTTGGGTTGCAAAGTAGCAATCGTCGTTAAGGTGGAGCCTACCATCACCTTCCGGGTAGCGCCTAAGCCCAAACGGCGCAAATCCGTCCAGCGCAGACCACGCATCAGCAATTCTTTTCTACGTTCAACTAAGACTTTTGCCAAGGCATCATTTGCATCGGTTGCGCTCATATCTACATAAGTACCCGTTTTCCAGCGGCTTCGTAACAGCATGTTCAGATCAGTCATCGCTGCATCCTTGTTGTTGGCCCGGGCATAACACTCTGCCCGTGTAAGTAATAACTCATCTACTGCCAAGCCATTAAAAAATTGTGCAGTTGTTATGGGTTCATAATTACCGCTAAACAAATAACTGTTTGGTCGACCAGCTTCAACAATGGTTTTAAAGAAGATACTTTTACGCAGGTCATTATTGTCATAAGAATTAACCAGATCCAAATCAATTTTAGCAGTACTAAGACTTGGTACAAATGTAATACCGGGGTATAGTAAAGCAAAAGCATTAGTCATCACTGAATGAAAAATATCTTCTTTGTTTTTAAAACGCGGAGAAAAAGGAGTAGTAGAGCTGGTACTTAACGTATTGTAATCAATCAGCTGACTATTCAAACCCAATGCTGAATTGGCATTTTTAAACGCATTGGGATAATCATTCATCGATAAGTAAACCCTACTTAACATGGCATAAGCAGCTGTTTTGTTAGGCCGGCTCGAAACGGGTGAACTTGGTGAGAGCAAGGTAACCGCTTCGTTCAGATCCTGCAAAATACGATCGTAGGTTTGCTGAACCGTCCCCCGATTCGATACATCATTCAGATCCGGGCTTAAACGAAGGGGAATACCCAAATCCGTACCTGCTGTCACTGAATAGGGTTTGGCATATAATTGGGCAATGCTCCAGAAGGTAAAAGCGCGAAAAAAAAGTGCCTGCCCCTTAATATTGTCCATCGTGGCTTGATCCGCAGGTACCTTTAGTTTAGGTAAATTCTCCAGCACAAGGTTGGCGTTGTAAATAATCTTATAAGGATTTTGCCATTGATCGGAAGCCAAACTCCGTTGGGCATTCGCTGCCCAGGTATAAATGTCTTTATCTTCTCCGCCCAAAAGATTGTATTTGGTATCCAGCATATAATAATCATCTGCCGAGGCTTCCCCATCAAAAGGGAAACTAATGTTCATCAATCCATAATTATCTAATAACAACTGGCAATCGTTGGCTGTACTGATAGAAACCTGCGTACTGTTTTCCTTTACATCCAGATATTTTTCACAAGAGTAAAAAACCAGACAAAGGCTTAATAACGCATATAGTAGGTTATTATATTTTTTCATATTATATCAATTTAAAAGTTTGCAGAAAGACCAAAGCTATAGGTACGCGGCTGTGGGTAATCGGCCACATCGGGATCAATATCGAACTTATTGGCCCGCCAGATTATTCCCAAATTGCTGATGTTGGCATAGATGCGTGGATTTTTAATAAACCAATTTTTGTTACGAAACACATAAGACAGATTAATCTCCTGCAAACGGATGTGATCGGCTTTGTAAACATTGATATCTGAAAAATAATAAATATTATCTCTAACAAGTGCAGCCCCTGCACTTTGGATAAAGGTGGCCGCAGGTACATTTGTAAAGACTTCATCTCCTGGTTTTTGCCAGCGATTTACATATTCTGCTGGCTGTAAAACACTTCCTGCACCCGTAGAATTAAATAATTGTCCATATTGTACCTCATCAATGGCCTGCCTACGTTGGTAATACCCTATTTTATACAAGAAATTAGCCGATAAAGTAAAATCACCATAAGTAAAGGTGTTACGAAAAGATCCGTAATATACCGGTACTGCTGAACCAAAATATCTTAGCGTAGCAGATGGTGAAGTGGTCAACCTATCTGTAAGACTTTGGTTTAAGCCTGAAATTGAAATCGGTTCCCCATTTACCAAAGCCCTCGGATCTCCGGTTTGGGGATCCAGACCCGCCCATTTAAAAGCAAACAATCGGTTTAAATCAGCGCCCTCACTGGGAGCAGAAGTGACTATAGAACCTGCAGTATTTTGGCCAGGCCTATATAATTTTAATACTTTAACTCTGTTATAACTCAATAAAAAAGTACTGTTCCAGCTAAAAGCCCCTGCTTGAATGTTTTGGGAATTCAGCGTTAAATCTATCCCCCTGGAGCGAATATCACCAATATTTATAATTAGATTGTTAAATCCAACCGTAGGATCTATATTGTTATTGTTCAGCAAATCGTACGTTTTACGGTTGTAATATTCCAGGCTGCCCGATACCCGGTTGTTTTTAAAACCAAAATCTAAACCCAGATTTAAGGTACCTGAACGTTCTGGCCGGAGCTTGCTGTTAAAAGCCACTCCAGAATTAATACTTCCACCGGTATCGGCATAAGGCAACCCATTCGCACCATTCGTACCATAAGTAATTAAAGGCTGGGCTGTTACCCGGTTATTGGTATTCCCCGCATAACCATAAGTTGCTCGTAGCTTTAAATTGGGCAACCAATCTACCTGGTAGAAAGTTTCATTGTTCAGCAACCAGGCCAAACCCGTGGAATAAAAGGGACTTCCCGTTTTATTGGTGCCTGCTCCAAAAGCGCTGGAGCCATCCTTACGAATACTCCCCGAAATTATATAACGATTGTTATAGGTATAAGCAATGTTCGAAAAAAAACTTAAGGTCCGGCTTTTAAAATCGGCAAAGCCAGGTTGATAAGGAATAGATCCAGAATTAGAACCATTGCTATTTTGAAAAAGCCAGGTTGCAAAGGTGTTGTAATCAATTTTCGGCGTTAAAGCAAGCGTATTGGGATCATAACCATAATATTGATCTCTCTTTTGCAGCGCACTATACTGACTGGCATCCATGCCGATAATACCGGTGATGTTGTGTTTGTTGTTCCAGGTTTTATTCGCATTCAGCAAACCGCGCAGCGTATGCCTGTCTGAATTGGTACTGGTAGGGGCATAATAACCTCCCAGTGGAATGGCCTGGTTAAAAGTGGTTGGATTGGTGTAACGGGTAATCAGTTCCCGCATATAATAAGAATCCGCCCCATAAAGGACTTTATTAGTACTCAAATCTTTTGTATAGCTATAAGTCAATGCAACTGAAAATACCGGACTGATTTGATACGTAGGGTTTAAATTAACATTGATGGTATTGGAGCTTACTTTATAACTGGAACGATTGATATCATCCAGAGGTGTGTAATGCAGGTTCTGAATTTTATTGCCGTACGTATTTTCCAATAGCTTAACAAAGGCCGGTCGATACATATAAGAAAGTTCCTGTGGATTCCCCTGGTCATCTGCCAG
>JASLGV010000258.1 GCA_030149995.1 Pedobacter sp. | reverse complement strand
TCTTGAAGATGTGAAGAAAGAGATTGAACCAATGGTACGCAATGCTGTTAAAGCAAAATTATTGAAAGATAAATTTGAAAAAGCAGGTAAAGGCAGCCTGGATCAGATTGCATCAAAAGTGGGCCGTACAGTAGAACCGGTTCAAAACATTGTTTTTGCCAATCCGATTATTCCGGGTGTATCACAAGAAAACAGATTGGTAGGAAGCATTTTTGGTTCTCAGCCAGGTAAAGTTTCTGCACCGGTTGAAGGCGAGCGTGGTGTATATGTGTTTTCTGTTGATGGATTTGTTAATCCGGAGCCGATTGCAAACATGTTCAAACAAAAAGAAACCATGCTGTTGGGCTTAGGTCAGCGTTCGTTAGGAGCCGCTTTCCAGGCTTTACAGGATAACGCTAAGATAAAAGACAATCGCGTGAAATTCTATTAGTAATAAAATACTTAATTTTGTAACCGGTTAGACCTTAAGTTTAACCGGTTTTTTTATAAGCGAAAAAATGGAAATTCAAGAGAATATTATCAATAAAGTTGCCAGTAGCGGATTGGTTACCTTAAACCTGGAAGATTATTATCAGCCAGGCGAGCGTGTTTTATATGATATTAAGGATAATCTGTTTCATGGGCTCATGCTTCGGGAAAAAGACTTCAGGGCGTTTATTAAAGAACACGACTGGTCGCAGTACCAGGATAAATATGTGGCTGTAACCTGCTCTGCAGATGCCATTGTACCTACCTGGGCTTATATGTTACTGGCAAATAAAATGATTCCTTTTGCAAAAGAGGTTGTTTTTGGTAATCTGGAAACCCTCGAAACGGTTTTGTTGGTAAAGGCACTGGAAAAAATAGATGTACAGGCTTATGCCAACGAACGTATTGTTATAAAAGGTTGTGGCGACCTGGAAATTTCGCCTTCGGCTTATGTAGAAATAACGAATAAGCTTACACCTGTTGTTAAAAGTATTATGTTTGGCGAACCTTGCTCAACAGTACCGGTTTTTAAACGTAAGGATTAAGCCGATTTAGAAATACCCGGATAAACATCTAAAATTGGTTTGCTTTTTGTATATCTTCATCGGTACAAACAAACAAATGAAATATACACACATGAGAAAACTGTTTTTAATGTTCATTATTATGCTGGGCGGGTATGTGGCGGGTGCACAGCAACTGCTTCCTTTAAAGAAGGAGGCTGTTTTTGAAGCAGGAGAAGTATTAACTTATAAATTGCGTTATGGCTTTATCACGGCAGCCGAGGCCACGATAAAAGTGCTGGAATCTGATCTTAAGTTTGATAACAATCCAACGTTTAAGTTAACGGTCGATGCCCAGACCTCTGGTACATTTGATATTTTTTATAAAATAAGGGATCACTACGATTCTTACATTGATAAGAACTTACTTACACCCTATTTTTATCAGGAGAACATCCGGGAGGCAAGTTACCGGCGGCAGGATAAAGCCCGCTTTAATCAGGCAGGGAAAAGCGTGGTTTCCAACAGGGGAACTTTTACAACGCCCACGACACAAACTTTCGACCTGGTTTCGGCTTATTATTTTGCCAGGAGTCTGGATTTGAGTAATGTTAAAGCAGGAGATAAATTTGCCATTAATTATTTTCTGGGTGAGGAGATCTCAAAACTGGAAATAGAATATATCGGTAAGGAAACCGTTAAAAGTAAATTGGGTAATATCCGCTGTTTAAAATTCAGCCCGTCTATAAAGCCGGGTCGTATTTTTAAAAAAGACAGCCGACTTTATTTATGGGTTACTGATGACGGAAACCGGGTGCCTGTAAAAGCACAGGTAGAGATCCTGGTTGGTGCGGTAACAATGGAATTAAAGTCGGCCTCGGGCCTTAAATATGCATTAGCAAAAGAATAATGATGATAGAAGTAGAAAACGTGCTGGTGCACGAGGATGTGCTGAAAGAAAATTTTGTGTGTAACCTGAATAAATGCAAGGGGATCTGTTGCGTGGAGGGAGATTCTGGAGCACCGCTTGACCAGGAAGAAACGGCTATACTGGAAGAAATATATCCTAAAATAAAGCATCTGCTGAACGAAAAAGGCATTAAGGCCATTGAAGAACAGGGAACTTATGTGGTGGATGAAGATGGAGATTTAACAACGCCTTGCGTAGATAAGAATAAAGAATGTGCCTATGTGCTTTTTGAAGGTGGTATAACAAAATGTGCCATTGAAAAGGCATATGAACAAGGTATTGTGGATTGGAAAAAACCCATTTCCTGCCATTTATACCCGATCCGTATTACCAAATATCCTGAGTTTGATGTTTTAAACTACGATCGCTGGCACATTTGCCATGATGCCTGTACTTTTGGCCGCGAATTAAAAGTACCTGTTTATGGATTTCTTAAAGGACCGCTTATCCGTAAATATGGAGAAGCCTGGTATAAGGAGCTGGAAGCATCTGTGGCCATGATGTAAGCCAATATAGGTTGTAATTATAATGTTTTGAGAGAATCCATGCTTTTTAAGTATGGATTCTTTGTTGTATACGAGTCTTGTTTAAATTAAAGTCCGGGTTATTTTTCCTTTGATAATATAAAGGGCAACGAGATTTTGCTTGTCGATTGTGATATCGCCCTTAAAATTCGGATTAGACGAACGGAGGATAATTTTTTGCTGATCGGGATGTTCGAATAAGAGTTTAACGCTTCGTAAGTTATTGGACTTTTTATCTGTAATGACTACATAAGCCTCGCCCCATTGCAGTACATCAAAGTTTTCCACTTCTTTAACGGCAATGATTTCGCCGGCGGCGAAACGTGGGTACATGCTGTCGCCATATACCGGTAAATAGGCCGTGCAATCGTTAAAGGGTTTGTAATTTACAAAATATTCGACATCTTCTTCAACCAGGGAACGTTCAATATTCGATAAGGGGATGTCGAAGTAAGGAACACCTTCCAGCGCTTCGGCAACAACCGGTGTTTTCTTAAGTAAAGGCTGGCCGGTTCCTTTTTCCAGCCATTCCAGGTTAACACCAAATAAAAGTACCAGCTTATCTTTTATAGAAGTAGAAACACCCATGCCACCCTTACCGCGTAATACATCTGATAGTGAACCGGGCTGAATATTCAGATGCGCAGCAAAATCCTTTTGAGTTTTAAAATTTAGTAAATCAATTAATTCTTTTAGTCTTTGATTTTCAGTCATTTAGATTGTTTTTATCAGATTTTCTAATTTATTTAAGATTTTCTAATATTTTTAGTAAGTTTGTGTAAGGCGTATGCAAGATAACTAAAATAACACATATTTTGGTGGCAGGTTGCATAAGAGCTTCCGTTCAGAAGATTTCCATCATGGCTGCAGCAATGGAAACATATTCATCGGTTAGAAAATTGAACCCAGTTACATCCGGATTTCATTATCGAAAAAGCAGTAAAATTCTGCTTGAGTCTATGTTTTATTAATCAGATTAAAGTTTGTATGGAAAATGTCAGTTTAACGAATAGCAGCTCTTTTAAACCAAAAGAGCTGGAGGGCCTGGTCAAAAAGCTCACAAAGTTATTTATGGTCGATTTTATTTTTCTGAACAGTTATGTTGCAGACAGCATAGAAAGCCATGAATTACTTATCCTGATCTCTAATAAATATGCAAAAGCACCAAATGAGCTCAAGCCAAAAATGGATTTGATCTTCGCTGCGCATGGTGCGTTTTCTTACAGGCTTTTTCAGGTACACCAGGTAAAAGAAGCGATTGATAAAGGGAACTTATTTTTCTATATGGCTTGTACGCACTCCAGGCAGGTGTACGCTAAGCCGGAAACCCATATTCATCTTAAACCCACACGAATATCTTTGGAACAGGTGTTGCAAAAAACTTCTTTCGATTTTCAGCAGAATATGGAAAAAGCGCAGGCATTTAAGGAAGGGGCAGATTTTTATTTCGAAAAAGAGAATTATGCGCAGGCTACTTTTATGCTGCAGCAATGTATGGAAATGATTTTTAGGGCAGTTGAGCTACTGCTTATGGGCAAGGATAAAAAAACACACTCCATCCGGGCACATCAAAAATACATCGGGAAGCATGTGCCAGTTTTATCCGTTATCTTTCCCGAAAACGACTCAACAGAGGCTACGCTTCTTGATACCCTCGATGAAGCCTACCTGGCTGTTCGTTATGCGCATACTTATCTGATTTCTCCTGATCTGATGAACCTGTTTTTTAAAAGAACTGCAGATGTGCACAATATTGCCTTAAAAATTCATCAGAATCTGATAGCGGCTTATACAGAATATAAAATGGTTGGGATCGAAAAAGAAACCAATGCTGTACAAAAGTATGCAAATGAAAATGAAGCTGTTTTTTCTGATGTTATACAGCAGATTCTGGAGTGTATTCCGGTTACTGCCGTTTATTTTCTGGGAAATCCTATTTTCGGGTTGCCGGCAGTGTCTGTAACAGAACCAATCCTGCAAAACCCGGTTAAAGCAGGTTCAGGTATTCTTTTAGTCATTACCCCACTTCATAAGTATAAGATCGGTGCACTACATAAAAGAATTTGCACTTCTGGAACTGCTTTGGTTTTGTTGCTACATGCTGCATCAGAATTTTATAATCCCGAGAATCAGAATGCCGTATTCTTTAAGCGCGTACGGAAATCTTCACAGTTACTTCACCAGGGGCCAACATTTCTAACAGAAAGCAGTACGGATATAAATTCTTCCGGTAGTTTTCAGCAAGATTCAGTTTATTTAACTGAATTAGAACGCAAGGCTCATACTTTATATGTGGCAGCCGGTTCCTTAATTCGGGAAGGTGTGCCGGATGCCGCACTATTCATGATGCGGAAATGCCTGGAGGCCATTTGCCTTAAATTTATTTACACACGTTTGGATTATCATTCGAATTATTGCCGGCTTCCCCACCTCATCGCTTTGTGTAACCACCTGGATAACTCGTTTCCTCAGTTTTTTATGCAGCATACCAAACAGGTTGCTTTACTTTTGGGTAAAGGAAAATTTAAAAAACATACGATTGATGAAGTTGCCAAATCTGAAATGGAGCAGCTTTATCAAAACTGTTTAACCTTGTTAACATATATAGAAAAGTAAAAAAGGGTGTTATTACAGAAAGTTGTAAAGGAAATCGGCACGATTTTTATTATTAAGGGGTTCGGTAATTTTCTTTAGGCCGTATTCTGATAGGCGAATAATTGTTTATCTGGAAATTCTATTTATTTTAGGCCTCTGAAAAACATAACATAACGTGAAAAAAATTCTAATTACAGGTGGAGCAGGCTTCATCGGTTCGCATGTGGTGCGTCGTTTCGTGAATCAATATCCTGCTTACGAGATCGTAAACCTGGATAAGCTTACTTACGCCGGTAATCTGGCAAATCTGACGGATATCGAAAATAAACCAAATTACAGGTTTATAAAGGAAGATATTACAGATGCCGTTGCGATGAATAATCTTTTTAAAGCAGAGAACTTTGATGCAGTTATACATCTTGCTGCAGAAAGCCATGTAGATCGTTCCATTACAGATCCAACCGCTTTTGTTATGACCAATGTAATCGGAACGGTTAACCTGCTTAATGCTGCCCGCGAATATTGGAAAGGTGCCTATCAGGAAAAGAGATTTTACCATGTAAGTACAGATGAGGTATACGGAGCATTGGGTGAAACGGGCATGTTTACAGAATCGACGGCTTATGATCCACACAGTCCTTATTCGGCTTCAAAAGCCAGTTCAGATCATTTTGTACGCGCTTATCACGATACTTACGGACTTGACTGTGTCATTTCAAATTGTTCCAACAACTATGGCTCCCATCATTTTCCGGAGAAACTGATCCCATTGGCCATCAACAACATTAAGAATAACAAACCTGTACCTGTATACGGAAAAGGGGAAAATGTAAGAGACTGGTTATGGGTAGAGGACCATGCACGGGCCATTGATGTTATTTTTCATCAGGCTAAAACCGGCGATACCTATAACATTGGCGGGCACAATGAATGGAAAAATATTGATTTAATCCAGTTGCTTTGTCGTATTATGGATCAGAAACTGGGACGCTCTGAAGGTGAATCGGCCAGACTGATTACTTATGTTACCGATCGTGCAGGACATGATTTGCGTTACGCCATCGATTCTACTAAGTTACAACAATCTCTAAATTGGGTTCCAAGTTTACAGTTTGAAGAGGGACTGGAAAAAACCGTGGATTGGTACCTGCAAAATGAAGATTGGTTAAACAATGTGACTTCAGGAAATTATCAATCTTATTACGAACAACAATACAGCAATAAATAATGGAGATAGAGCAAACGGGATTAAAAGATTGTTTAATTATAAAACCAAGAATTTTTGAAGATCCGCGCGGATACTTTTTTGAAAGTTTTAACCGTAAAAGCTTTGAATCGCAAACAGGTTTGTCCGGAGATTTTGTTCAGGACAACCAGTCCTTCTCTTCCTATGGTGTAATACGTGGTTTGCACATGCAGGCCGGCGCATTTGCCCAGGCTAAACTGGTTCGGGTATTGGAAGGAGAAGTATTGGATGTGGCAGTAGATGCCAGGCCAGGATCTCCCACTTATGGCCAACATATTTCGGTTAAACTGAGTGCCGCTAACCATCTTCAGCTATACGTACCGAGGGGATTTCTGCATGGTTTTTCTGTGTTGAGCGAAACCGCTACCTTTTTTTATAAATGCGATAATTTTTACAATAAGGAATCAGAGCTGGGGGTTATATACAACGATGCGGCGCTTAATATAGACTGGATGATTCCAGCGGAGAAAGCAGCAGTTTCTGAGAAAGATTTGGTATTGGGTTCATTTTCATCTTTATTAAATGGGTAAAATATTAGTTATAGGTGCAGGTGGTCAGTTGGGGCAATGTCTTAAAGAAGTTGCCTCAAAAAGGAATATTACAGACATCGTATTTCCAGCTGAGAAATCAGCAGATATCCTCAATCCATCGCTTTTACAGGATTTGCTTGCACAAGAAAAACCAGGCTATGTAATTAACTGTGCTGCTTATACAGCTGTT
>JASLGV010000247.1 GCA_030149995.1 Pedobacter sp. | reverse complement strand
TTTTGCCAGGTTTTACCACCATCGTCCGTTAATAAAATGTTGTTTGTATTTTCCTTGTTTTTTAGATAATCGCCTCCTACAACCACGCCTTGCTTTTCATTGTAGAAATCTATTGAAAAAGGACCGGTGCTATTTTGTCCTTGTAAAATCGGACATTTAAAAACCTGCCAGCTGGTTCCAAAATTGCCCGAAAAATAAATATTGGATACCGTTCCTCCGGTTGCAATCCATACTTTTCCACCTGCTAAAGTTTTAATACTCGTGCCGCTTGCTGCAAAACCTGCTTCGCCCTTTGCCAGTTTAAAAGGTAAGTTCGCAGAAATATTCCGCCAGCTTTTACCGCCATCCTGTGTATCTAATAACTGTAATTGGTCGTCAATCGGATCACCGAAAATGATTCCGCGCTTCAAATTCCAGAAGTCCATTCCGTCTAAAAAAATAGCCGGGTCCTTGTTTTCATACTGAACCGACCAGTTTTCGCCGCCATCTGCTGTTTTTAAAATAACAGCTGGCGTACCTGCACTTACTACAATGGCTTGTTGCCTGTCAAATACCATTACATCTCTAAAATCAAGCTTTTCATATCCCTTAGGAGCAACCGATTGCCAGTTCAAACCTCCATCAGTTGTTTTGGCTACATAACCGTTGCTTCCGCTTACCCATGCCACGGCATCGTTCAGAACACTTAGCCCTCTGAAGCTCGTTTTCTCATGGCTAAAAAGTGGTTTGAGCACCTCTTTTTGTTGGGCAAGGCAAAAAAAAGGTGCCATAAACAGGCACCATAGTATTTTTTTCATATTTGATATTTACTTAACCTTGGTAAAGACTTCTGTACGTCCGATCAGGGAAATGCCAATATAACCGCGTACGTTTAATTTTGAAGGCTCTTTTAAGCTCAGGATGCAATTATATTTTTTACCGCTTTTCGGATCATAAATGGTACCTTCTGTCCATTTGTTATCATTATAGGTGAAATTCTTTAAAATCTCAAGTCCTAAAAGCGGACGATCCCGTAAATTACTTTCCGGATTTTTAATGTCTGTTTTCGGTTTTCCATTTAAGTCAGGTTCTTTTAACCAGATTAATTTGCCAAAAAATTTGCCATCTTTTTTATAAATTTCTATTTGCCCTTCCTGCGATGCATTAAGCCATTTGCCCACAATGGCATCTGAAGGTTGCTGCGCGAAAACCTGATATGACAGTGCTACAAAGAGCAGCATAAAAAATGGAAGCTTTCTCATAATTAATTTCTATTTAGTTGTTTTTAAAGATAGTGATTTGATTTTACGAATCAGGTTACCTGAAACAAAAGTAAGAGAAAACCGTGATTTCAAAATCTATTTAGCAACAAAAAGACCTGAATAATGTTTGCGATAGGCAAATGCAAGGAACAGGTTGGCTAACAATACAAAAAGACCGGCCGGCAAACCTTCGGGCGCTGCAAAGGCATGCAACAGAAAAATATTAAGGGAGATCGGAAAAATAATAACGGTGGCCAAAGGCACAAAGCGACCGATAATAAAGGCCAGTCCACAGACCAGTTCAGTTACTTTAATCAGGGTTAATAAATATCCTGTGGCCGCAACTCCCTCCATAAAAGTCTTGGTTGCGCCAGTTGGTACCTGCTGTGGTCCCAGCTTAAACAGAACAACAACAGACGCAAATACAAACAATGCGCCCAATAAAATACGAACAACAACAACAGCAATTTTCATATGCATTTTTTTAAATGGTGAACAATTTTACCTCAAGCACATCCCTAAAACTTACAAACTGTTAACATCGTTTTAGCGTCTTTAGTTTAGTCAATCGGTTTGTGCTTACTAAAGTTAGCAAAATGCAATAAAACATTTACTGTTTTTTTTATTCATCCACTTTTAACAGATTTAAAATGTTTTACAAATAAAAAACCCGTGCAACAATTGTTGCACGGGCACTAACAGCGTATAATTTAAATGGAGCGATGTTTCTTAAGGTCTTGGACCTGTATATTCCCATTTTTCCTTTAGATAAACGGTATTTACACCATTTTCTACCAGGATGTAACTCACTTCCAGCACTTTTGAATCACCGGAAATCGTAATTTTATTAACACCTGTCAGATCAAGGGCGGCGCTGCGGTTACTACTGTTTGGAGATGGATAGTAATTGGTTGCAGCAGTTACACGATCCGTTGCCCCGTCAAAAGTAAAGATGGGTGCAAAGTTTCCATAATAAGATGTAGTGGTACCGTTTAGGAAATAAACGCCATAATTGCCTGCCGGGTCATATAAAGTATCTTCAAACTCACCAGAAGTTATCAAATACCTCGTTCTTGGGCTTAAAGCGGTATGCGTAGCATTATTAACATTTCTAAACTCAAGATTTGTTACTTTATAAACCCCATCGTATTTGTTTTTAGCACTTATCTGGTAAATACCGGTTCCATAGTTGCCACTAATGATACCTGAACTAACCGATTTAATGGAAACACCTACTGCATATAACTTTTTGAGGTCAAAGTTTCGGGTCTTTAGCTTAATGATAAAAGAAGCTTTCTTTTGACCTTTAGGAATCGTTACTGTATAATTCGGCACACTGAAAAGTGCTGGCGAAAGGGTTAGCGATTCAAAATTTTTAGAAGCCGCAGCATTGTATTTTACGACAGCATCGGCATCCAGGGCCAGGGTTACCTGTACATCAGCAGGCGCCCCTGCTACTCCTGTATAGTTTACGGTTACCGGAAAATCCACTTCATCTTTGATATCAAATGCTTTGGCAGCAAATGAATAAATGGTAGAAGTTGTTCTTGCCGGCAAATCAAGTTCAACAATGCCACTTGACCCGCCATCTGTAAAGACAGAATCTTCTTTGGTACATCCTGTAAACAACAGGCTACCGGAAAGCAAAATGCTTGCAAGAGTTTTATAATTTAATTTCATTTCGTTTTGATTACGTTTAAACCTTAATTAAGATCCCAGAAAATAGGATTTGAATAAGCATTGGTAAGCTTAGGCACATTTGGATTCAGATTATACTCTGATTGCGGATACAGATCACGCACCGGTAGTTTATCAGCACGCGTAGATTGCGAAGAAATCGATACAAATGTGGTGGTAGCCGTTCCGTTGGCCTGTATCTTCGGATAAGCTGTACGTCTGAAATCGGTCCAGGCTTCATAACTGTTAATTAAGTTTGCTGCCAGGTACTTTTGTGTAATAATGGCTTCCAAGCGCTGTTCTTTTGTGGTAGCCAATGCATAATTTGCCAGGTAGCTGTTGGCATTAGCCGTTTGGTAAGCCTGCGCATCTGCCTGCGGATTGTAACCACTTTCAATTGCTTTATTGGCATTGGTTTCCAGATATGAAAAAGATGCTCTGATACCCAGATTAAAATTGGTCTGTGCATCACCGGCCAGTACATGTCCGTTTAAAGCAGCCTCCGCCAGCAGAAAATAGGTTTCTGCAGCCGGAAAAATCGGCAATCCGAAAGTTCTGCTTTTCAGCACACCAATACTGTTGGTTGCCGTCAGCCCTGTTCCAGTTCCTGTATACCATACAGAGTATGTTTTTAGTGCATCCGGGTTGTTGGTTTCATCGCCCAATTGTCCGATAGGGGTTGTTGGAAAATTACGATAAATCAAAGCACCTCTTTTATCGTCTTTCAATACAGTACCATTGTAAAACGTAAATAGGTACTTAGAAGGGATAAAATAAGTTGCAGCTGTAGAGGCTGTTCCGGTGGTACTGCTGTGGTAAGTGCTCCAGAAAGGATTCTGATTTGGAGATGTGTTATAACCTGGATTTACAATGACGTCTTCCAGTAAAAACCCTTCAGGTGAAAAAGTACCAAAAGCAGCTGTTACAAAATTAGCAATTGATGTACCTTCTGCCCTTACCAGCAACCGTAATTTAATGTTATTGGCAAACTTAATCCATTTCGTCAGATCGCCTCCGAAAACAACATCGGCATTGCTTCTTAGCTCCGTAACAGAGCTACCAACCCCGGCAATATTTGCCTTTATTTTTGCAATTGCATCGTCCAGTTCTTTTACCAGACTTTGGTAAACCACCGGAGCGGAATCAAATTTTGGAGCTACCTGATTGGCACCCTGCAACGCTTCTGTATAGGGTACATCGCCATAAGCATCTACCAAACGCTGGTAATTAAAGACCTTACCAATATGAGCAACTGCATTAAACAATGCCAGTTTAGGATCGTTCTCTGTTTGATTAATTACATACTGATAATCTTTCAGGTTGCTGAATACGTTGTTCCACAAACCATTATTTGAGGAAGTCGTAAAATTATACGAATAGGTATCGTTATAACCACTGATTCCTTTACCGGGTAGCTGGTATCCCACTAAAAAAGAAGCATACGAATTATAGGTAATGGTATTGGATGCTGTAACGGCCAATGCATTGGGCAGGATTAATTCCGGTGTAATATTAGAT
>JASLGV010000229.1 GCA_030149995.1 Pedobacter sp. | reverse complement strand
GAAGAACAATATTTGGGACTTAAAAAATACTTATACGCTGAAGGTTTAAATCTCAGACTGCTTCCGCTTAAACCGGATAGCAGCACACGTACAGATGCAGATAGAGTTAACCCAAAACCCTATTACCACAACCTGATGAATGTATACAATTGGGGGAATATTAAAAATGCGGCACACCTTGACAGACAGTCGGCAGACGACGTATCCATGTTTACCCGTATGTTTAACAATCTGTTAAGCAACCTGATTCAGCACAATCAGATTAAAGAGAGCCAGCAGCTTGCCAATAAATATTTTGATGTAATGCCGGCAAAATTTTACGGCTTATGGCACGTTGCAAACACATTCTATTTAACCGAAAATCTGTATCAGATTAACCGTACAGAACAGGCGAACAACATCATCAAAAAAACCGCAGATTACCTGGATAAAGAACTGACTTATCTGGCTGATACCTCATTAAGTAAAAATGAACTTCATTCTGAAAGAGATGTGCAACTGTGTATTACGCTTTTAGCCGAAATGGTTAAACTTACAGATGTCCATAAACAAACTGCCCTGAGTCAGCACCTCGAAAAGCAATACAATCGCACCATCGAACGGTTTGCACCCTTTATCAGCAGCTAATTTACTCCTGTTTCCGGGTAGTTCTAACGCGCCCATACGTGATACTACCCGGAAAAAATTCATTAAAATTTGTACTGTTAACGCGGAATTGCCTTGTTTCATAAAGTACACAATAAGGCTTTTAAGTGTAAAATTTAAACGACATACTTCCAAATATCCAAGCCGCAAATAACATGTTTGATTAAGCAGCGTTAAAAATTGTTAAAACAATCTGATCTTTTAGCCATTTTATCGACTATAATGGTTAATTTCGGCAGCATTTTTTTGTTAAAACAATCAATTTATTTATCATTAAAACATGAATTATTCGAAAATTAACAATATTGTAGGCTGGCTCTGCTTCTTAATTGCAACCATCACTTACGTGTTAACATTGGAACCCTCGGCCAGCTTCTGGGACTGTGGTGAATTTATTGCCTCTGCATTTAAGATGCAGGTTGTGCATCAACCCGGCGCGCCGCTGTTTTTAATGATTCAAAGATTCTTTTCAATTTTTGCATTTGGCAATACAGAGAAGATCGCTTACTGGATGAACATTGGATCGGCGCTTTCCAGTGCGGCCACCATCCTGTTTCTTTTCTGGACCATTACCGCGTTGGCCAAAAAAACATTGGTAAAAGCCGGCGAAGAAATTTCTACTTCAAAATTAATCAGCATTATGGGTGCTGGTGCTGTAGGTGCACTTGCTTATACTTTCTCAGATAGTTTCTGGTTTTCTGCTGTAGAATCTGAGGTTTATGCACAATCTTCATTGTTCACAGCCATTGTATTCTGGGGCATTCTTAAATGGGAAGCACATGCCGATGAGCCTAAAGCCGACCGCTGGTTGCTTTTCATCGCCTATGTTATGGGTTTATCCATCGGGATCCACCTGTTAAACCTGTTAACCATTCCGGCAATGGCTTTTGTTTATTATTTCAAAAGAACCAAACAAGCCACTACATCGGGTGTGTTTAAAACACTTCTGGCCGGTATATTTATCCTGGGCTTTGTTCAATATGGCATTATTCAGTACCTGATTTCTTTCGGTGCCTATTTTGACCTTTTCTTTGTAAACACACTGGGAATGGGATTTGGTACCGGTGTAATATTTTTCGCTGTTTTGTTAATCGCAGCCTTTGTTTGGGGTATACGTTACTCAATCAAAACCCAAAAGAAAACATTAAATCTGGCACTTCTTTCGGCCGTGCTCATCATTTTCGGATACTCTTCTTTTTCTATGATTATTATCCGGGCCAAAGCCGATCCGAACCTGAATAACAGCGCACCTAAAGATGCCTTTTCTTTCTTAAGCTACCTGAACCGTGAACAATACGGCGATCGTCCTTTATTATTCGGACCGAACTACAACTCAGAACGTGTAGGCGTAACTGAAGGTAAAAACCTGTATAGAAAAGGTGATAAAAAATACGAGATTGCCGGAAAGAAAAACGACTACGAATATGCAAACACGACTTTATTACCGCGCATGTACAGCGATGACCCAAGACATGCTGCATTTTATAAAGAATGGATGCATCTGGACGATAGTAAAAAACCAAACCTGGTAGATAATGTAGGCTTTTTAGCCAGCTACCAGATTGGGTATATGTATATGCGTTATTTCTTCTGGAATTTTGTTGGTCGCCAGAACGACGAACAAGGACAAGGAAGTGGTTATGAAGGCGAATGGTTAAGTGGTATCAAAGCCATTGACGGTATGCGTCTGGGTAATCAAACAAACCTGCCTCCATCTACTGTTGAAAGCAAAGCTTATAACCGTTTTTACTTTTTACCACTTATTATTGGCTTGCTTGGTGCTGTATGGCACTTTAAACGCAACCAGAAAGATGCCGGTATTGTTGGCCTTTTATTTTTCTTTACCGGTATTGCCATTGTTTTATATTTAAATCAGAAACCACTTGAACCAAGAGAAAGAGATTATGCCTATGTAGGCTCTTTTTATGCTTTTGCCATCTGGATCGGATTGGGTGTGCTGGCTATAAAAGAGTGGTTATTTAAAAAGCTTACACCGAAAAATGGTGCCATTGCTGCAACGGCAATTGGCTTACTGGCAGCTCCAACCATTATGGCCGAACAAGGCTGGGACGATCACGACCGTTCTACCAAACTTGTTCCACACGATATTGCTTACGATTATCTGCAATCCTGCGCGCCAAATGCAATCATATTTACATATGGCGATAACGATACATACCCGCTTTGGTATATACAGGAAGTAGAAAACGTACGCCCGGATGTTCGGATTGTAAACCTGAGCTTATTTGATACAGACTGGTATATCAATGGAATGATACAAAAGCAAAATGAATCTGAGCCATTGCCTATTACCATGAAACCATCTCAATATGTTCAAGGTGTAAGAGACGTTCTACCATTTGATGATTATAAAATTGCCGGTAGCATTGAACTTAAAAATGTTGTAGACCTGTTATTGTCAGAAGACGATGCAGATAAAGTAGCGATGCAGGATGGCAGTAAATCAAACTTCCTTCCAACTAAAAACTTTAAAATTACAGTAGATCCGCAGCAGGTAATCAGTACCGGTACCGTTCCGGCTGCTGATGCAGGCAAAATTGCTTCTGAAATCGAATGGAAGTTCAACAAGAACTATGTAACAAAAGGTACGCTGGCCATGTTTGATATCCTGGCGCACAACAACTGGAAAAGACCTATTTATTTCGCTTCTACAGTACCTTCAGAGCAATACAATGGTTTAGGCAAGTATTTATACAGCGAAGGCCTTGCATTGCGCTTATTACCGCTTAAACCAGATACAACCACAACAGACGAAAGAGCAGACCTGTTAAACACGCCGGTTCTGTACAAAAACGTAATGGAAAAATTTAAGTGGGGCAACATGAAAACGGCTCGCTATCTCGATCCGCAATCTTCTGATGATACCTTTATTTTCATCAATCTTTTCAGCAACCTGACTTCAAGCCTGATTAAAGACGGTAAAACTGAAGAAGCTAAAAAAGTGGTGAATAAATACTTTGATGTAATACCAGATAAATTTTACGGATTACGCACCGTAGTTGTTAAATATTACATGGCCGAAAGTCTCTATAAATTAGGAGAAACCGCAAAAGCGAATGAAATTTTAAGTAAGTCGGGCGATTATATTAACAAGGAGCTAAATTACCTGGCTGATATTTCTCAATCGAAACGTTCCTTAACGGGATCGCAGAATGTTCAAACCGGGCTTTACTATCTTGATAGAATGATTAAAACCAGTAAAGAGGCGGGGCAGGACAAACTCAGCAAACAGTTAGAGCAGATTTTTGCAGGCCTGGAAAGTCGTTTTACCATGTACTACCAGCAA
>JASLGV010000195.1 GCA_030149995.1 Pedobacter sp. | reverse complement strand
TCCCAAAGGCTTGCTGATGGCTTCGCTGGCTTCCTGTGTGGCCATTACGTTAAGGATGTATATAGACCGTAAAGGCTGGCCTGTAGATCAGATAGAAGTAAATGTAACCCTTGAAACTATAGGTGATGAATCTGTTTTTTTAGAAGAGATTAGTTATGTAGGTAACTTAACCGAAGAACAAAAAAACAGGTTGGAAGTAATTGCTTCTAAATGCCCGGTGGGTAAAATCTTAGCTGCCGGCAATAAAATTAAATCAACAATCTTGTAAACAGGTGTTGGGTAAAAGCATTTTAATACCGTGCGGCTGCATGGGTTATAAGCCGGGTTTAATATCTTTGTAACTAAATAAACGCTTTCAGCAAATAATCAGATCAATTCCATGTCTACTGAAATAAAATGCCCCAACTGTGCTCATGTTTTTCCAATGGAAGAAGCTATGGCCGAAGATTATAAAAAAGAGCTGCGCGAAAAAATGTTGTCTTTTACCAGGCAAAAGGACGAAGAATTTCAACGCAAAATAGCTGCACTGGATGCTGAGAAGCAGGCACAGTCTAAAGCATTTGAATTAAAGCTTGCTGAAGAAAAGACCAGGATTAAAGATAGCCTGGAAGAAAATATCCGTAAAAGCATCGCTGCCGATTTTGAAACCAAGCTGCAGCTGCTTGAGGGTACCGCAAAAGACAACGAAGAAAAGCTGAAACTTGCCCGCGAAAAAGAAATTGAATTTTTAAGACGTGAGCAAAGTTTAAAAGTTAAGGAAGAAGAAATGGAGCTGGCTTTTCAGCGTAAAATGCAGGAACAGCGTAACGAACTGGTGGAGCAGATCCGCAAGCAGGAAGCGGAGAAAAACAGCATTAAAGATACCGAACACCAGTTGCGTTTAAAAGAACTTGAAAAACAGCTGGACGATCAAAAGAAACTTGCTGAAGAAATGAAACGTAAAGCGGAGCAGGGAAGCATGCAGTTGCAGGGAGAGGTGCAGGAACTGATACTGGAAGAGCTGCTCAGAAGCAACTATCCTTTCGATCTCATTGAAGAAGTTGGAAAGGGCGTACGCGGGGCAGATTGTGTGCAGGTGGTTCGAAATCAATTTGGGCAGGAATGCGGTAAAATTATTTATGAAAGCAAGCGAACCAAAGATTTTGGTGGCGACTGGATTGAAAAATTGAAGAAAGATATGCGCAGCATGGGGATCGATGTGGCCGTAATTGTAAGTCAGTGCTACCCAAAAGGAATGGATTGCTTTGGCCAGCGCGATGGGGTATGGATCTGCTCGTTCGAAGAAGTGAATGCCGTAGCTTATGTACTCAGAGAAGGAATTTTAAAGCTGGCAGGCGCTGTTAAATCGCAGGAAAACCGTGGTGAGAAAATGCACATGTTGTACGATTACCTTACCGGAGCAGAGTTTTCAGAACAATGGAAAGCCATTCGGGAAGGGTTTATGAGCATGAAACTTTCCATCCAGCGGGAACGCGATGCGATGGAGCGTTTGTGGAAGGCACGCGAAAAACAACTTGAAAAAGTATTGTTAAATGCCACACACATTCGTGGATCTATAGAAGGGATTGCCGGCAGCGATAGCATTCAGCTTAGCCTTGATGAAGACGATGACGCACTTTTGCTTACCTAATTTTGGGTTACCCGTTGCAAAAGCCTATAATTTGATGGTGAATACTTTTGTTTAAGATGAACGATGAAAAAAACTTTTCTGGTCGATGTGCGCAGCAAAGGAGAATTTGCAGCCTTGCAGGTACCAGGTTCTGTTAATATTCCGCTCGATGAACTGAAAAAAGAGCTGGCCCGCTTTGAAGGGTATGACCGGATCATCGTTTTTTGCAGGAGCGGGATCAGAAGTGCGCAGGCTAAAAATATGCTGGAAACCCATGGCTTTGAGAATGTACATAATGCCGGTTCGTACAAAAAGATAAAATGAACAATTCAAACGATCAGACTTATTGGAATACGCGCTGGGAAAACCAGCATACAGGCTGGGCCATCGGATATCCGGCGCCGGCTATTTGTCGTTATATAGATCAATATAAGAACAAACAAGCTTCGATCCTGATTCCGGGCTGCGGTCATGCTTACGAAGCAGCTTATTTAATTGAAAAGGGATTTGAGAACCTTACGCTCCTGGATATTTCGCCGGTGGCAGTGGCTCAATTACAATATACATTTAGAGATTATCCCCAGGTTAACATTTATTGCCAGGATTTTTTTGAACACCAGGGCCTTTACGATCTGCTGATTGAACAAACCTTCTTTTGTGCCATACCTGTTGAGAAAAGATCACTGTATGCCAGGCACGCAGCTGCACTTTTAAACAAAAGCGGTAAAATAGCGGGTTTGTTATTTAACCGGGAATTTGAGGCACCCGGTCCACCTTTTGGCGGCAATGCCGAACAATACCGGTTGTACTTCGATCCTTATTTTACGGTTAAAACAATGGAACCCTGCACGCATAGTATTGCTGCCAGAGAAAATAAAGAATTATTTATCCTGTTACAAAAGAAATAGAAACATAGATGATGATGAACATAATTAAAAAAACGGGTTTGTTTGCATTAACCTTTTTCCTGTATGTACAGGTACAGGCACAAAATGTACAGACCTTATCTACAGATGCATTTGCGGCTAAGGTAAAAGAATTACCGGCAGCAGTTGTGCTCGATGTAAGAACACCGGAAGAGTTTTCTAAAGGACATATACCTCATGCCACCAATATAGACTGGCAGAATAAGCTCTTTAAAGATAAAATTGCGGCTCTCGATAAAGAAAAGCCGCTACTTGTTTATTGTTTAAGTGGGATAAGAAGTGGTTCGGCGGCGGCATTCCTCGAAAAACAGGGCTTTAAAAATATCTGGACATTGGGTGGCGGATTGATACAATGGCGGGCAGCAGGCCTGGAAGAAACAGTACCTGAAACCGTAAAAGCAGGAATGACGGTTGCACAGTACCAATCGATGGTTAATACAGATAAGATGGTACTGGTTGATTTTTATGCCGACTGGTGTGCGCCTTGCAAGGAAATGAAACCCTACCTGGATAAGCTGAGCAAAAACCGCAAAAAGGATGTGCTGGTGATCCGCATCAATGTAGACGAAGAACAAGCCCTGTGTAAAAGCCTTAAAATTGATGCCCTTCCTGTTTTAAAATTATATAAACAGGGGACAGAAGTATGGGCAAATACCGGTTTTATCGGAGAGAAAGAGGTGCTGGAGGTATTAAAATAAATCCAATACGCCATCAGGCATTCGATTCAATTAACAGCTTAAGTGCTTTTAACCGGTAAAGTAAGCCCTGGTTTACTTTACTGGTTGGATTGGCTTTTAAAGGCATAAAATGGCTGCTTAAAAAATAAGGAAGATCTGTAATTTCTGTTGCCGGATTGAGCATCAGTGGTGTTTCTGGTAACTCACAATTGTTAAAAAAATCTTCAAGTTCGGCTATTTCCATCCTGCAAATTTACAGCTGATGGGGTGTATTATCAACCATGCTTAGGCACTTATCTCTTTAAGCTTTGATACCCAAAGAGATTAAAATGTAAAAGTTTGAATATTGCTTTTTTCACCTTCATATTTACACTTCTACCGGTAGGGTAAAACAAAAGCGGCTGCCTTCGCCAATGGCACTTTCTACCCATATATTTCCTTTTTCGGCTTCAATAAAATCTTTGGAAATGGCAAGTCCCAGGCCGGAGCCTGATTTGTTTTGTCCGTCTGTGGGTACCTGGAAGTACCTGTCGAACAAACGTTTTTGATATTTTTCATCAATTCCCTTTCCAAAATCCTGCACAGAAAATTCGACGTGTTTATCTTTACGGGCAACGTTAATAATTACTTTTGATTTTTCTGAGCTGTATCGCAAGGCATTGGAAAGGAAGTTAACCAGTACCCAGGCCGTTTTTTGTACATCGGCATTTACTTGTGGCAGCTCATCTGCACAGTTCAGTTCCAGTTCAATGGATTTCTGTGCCGCCTGGAATTTAACCGCATCGATTGCATACTGTACAATTTCTTCGGGCGGGGTGAGCGAAAAGGTAAGTTTCAGGTTCCCGGTTTCTGCCTGAGAAAGGTCGAGCAATTCGCCGGTTATTTTTAAAAGCCTGTTGCTATCTTCCTGTATATTTTCAATTAGTGCCAGCTGTTCTTCGTTTATTGTTCCAACGCGGTTGTCTTTCAGTAACTTTAAGCTCATCTTAATAGATGACAGCGGCGTTTTTAATTCGTGCGAAACGGTTGCAATAAAATTTGTTTTGGCTTCGTCGAGCTCTTTAAATTGTGTAATGTTTTTTAGAATGTAAACATTTCCGACCGATCGGGTGGTTTCAATCAGCGTGCTTTCATCTGGTTCTTCATAATTGGGAATAATAATTTCCCTGCTTTCTAACAGGAAATAAGATTCCCGTTCGTCTGCATAAATTTTAAGGGTTTTATCATTGGTGTTGGGTTTGATAATGCGTTTGAGCAACTCATTTTTTTGCATCAGGTCTGTTGCATTCTGTCCGATAACTTTTTCGGCATCTACATGGATCAGTTTGGCGGCCAGGTGGTTTAGGAATAAAATTTCGCCCTGCTCATTTAAACCAATAATGGCATCCTGCATTTGCGCAATTATGGCCTCAATACGTAATTTCTCTGATTTAATTTTTGAAAGATTGCTGTTTTCCCATTCGTTTAGTTTCAGAACCATCGCATTAAATGCATGGGCCAGTTCGGTAAACTCATCCTGGTTGTTAAAGTGCAGGCGTTGTTTGTAATTTTTGCGGCTGATCTGGCGGATTGCCGAACTGAATTCGGCCAGTGGGTTGGCTACAAAACCGGGGAAATTGATGATAAATGTAAACAGGATGATGAAGGCAATGGTAGCGGCAATTACGATGTACAGGTTGGCGCGGCTGGAGGCGGCATTGGCAAGTTCATTTTTATGGTAAATGGCCTGCAAGTTTACCTGTTCTATGGTTTGTAAAGCCATCCGGATGTTTTTCTCGGCCTGTAAACGTTCATCGACTGATTGGGCAACCATAAAAGTTTTATATGTAGTTGCCAGGTTTTCTGCGGCAGCTTTCTCGCCGGGTTCGGTAACGTTTTTAAGTTCCTTATCCAGGTTCAATTTAAACAGAGAAGCATTTTGTGAAGAGTGCATACCCGGATTTATATCGAGCGCATTTCGCATGGCCGATACATAATTAAGCGATTTGTAATTATCTTTTAGGATGACCTTTGATTTATCTGATAATTCGTTCAGAAAGAAGAGGGCAATCAATCCAAAGGAAAGAACCAGGACGAATAGAAATCCGAATCCGAGGCGGAGTTTGGTTTTGATTTTCATGGTGTTTATTTTAATGTCGGTTCATGGCTACTGTTTGGGCGTTAATTTTTTGCTGCTTAGTTTATTAAGAGAGTATAACCAAATCAATTTCCTTACTTGCTAAATTACGTAAGAGTTGATTAAAAATTGCGGTTCGCATCATAACCTGAAAAATATTTAAGTGTGGTTTTCCAATACACACGGTTGTAATGTCTTTAGCAGTGGCTATATCTATAATGGTTTGTGTAATCTGGTTGCTTTTGGCTTTAATTACTTCGGCGCCCAACTCGGTTGCCAGTTTAAAATGATTAATCAGGTGTCTTTGTTTTGAGAGCTTAATTTTATCGAAACGTTCTGCCTCTTTTTGTACATATAAGACGATCCAGGGGGCATTGTAATAAGCGGCGAGCCGGGCCGTTTTCCGGATTACAACTGCTGCGGTATCGGCATTAGAAGAGATGCAGGCCAGAAAACGTTCGCCCCGCAATTTAATGGAGGCCGGAACTTCTTTCTGTATTTTTCGTTCTACCTGATGCATAACTTCTTTAAGCGCCAGTTCGCGGAGTTGCAGGATTTTATCGGACTGGAAAAAATTCTGCAATGCACTTTCTATTTTGGCGGGGTCGTATATTTTACCTTCTTTTAAACGGGTAATCAGCTCATCAGCGGTTAAATCAATGTGTACAATTTCATCGGCAATAGCCAGAATTTTATCGGGAATTCTTTCTGTTACTTCTATTCCGGTAATGTGCGAAATTTCTTGTGTGATGCTCTCCAGATGCTGAATATTTACGGCCGATATAACGCTGATACCGGCTTCGAGCAAATCAAATACATCCTGCCAGCGTTTGGCATTTTTACTGCCCGGCGCATTGGTGTGAGCCAGTTCATCTACAATAACAATCTCCGGATGGCGGTGTAGCAGACCTTGTAAGTCCATTTCTTCAATGGATTTGCCACGATAAAAAATATGTGTACGGGCCATAACGGGGAGGCCGTTTATCAAAGCCTGGGTTTCGGCGCGGTTATGTGTTTCTACATAACCAATATACACATCCATACCACTGCGCAACAGGGCATGAGCCTCTTGCAGCATCCGGTAGGTTTTACCTACACCGGCACTCATTCCAATATAGATTTTAAGCTTTCCCTGCCTGGATTGTTTAACCAGGTTGAGAAAGTTACGTACCGGATCATCTGTAGGTGCTTTCATGGTAAATGGTTGATGAATGTTGTGTTTTAGCCACGTTTAAAAAGCGATTGCCATACTGGCCGTTATGCTTGCATTGTTACTTACCGGGTTTCCGTTTCGGCTAAAAACTTTCTCGTCTGCATCATAAATCTTTCCTTCTAAACGGATAACAGCATTTGAAATTGGGGCATAATCGATATTTAAACTGTATCCTTTGGTTTTAAACCCATGCGGTGTATTGGTCTCAATAAACAGGCCGTTTGGATCTTTGTAGTATTCAAACCTGCCTGCAACAGCCCATTGATCGGTAAACTTATAGCGGGCAATGGCAACCGGAGAAAAGACCTGGTTTTTACCCGGCTGTGCATTTGTTTTTTGCTGCGTACCGTAATCAATACCGAGCGTTAAGCCTATCTTGTTTGTTAATTGAAAGACTCCATAAATATTGTGATAGAAACGGGTTACCTGCGTCGTGTCTACTGTTTCTTTACCCAGGTAATTGCTGTAATTCAGGGTAATGTTATCATTAGGTTTCCAGGTTAACTGGAGGCTGCCGGCTGGTTTATTGTTGCCATCCTGGCGGGTAATGCGTTGCCATCCGTTCAGGTAAAGCAGGGTCGCTGTCAGTTTTCCATCCCGTGTGCCATAAGTAATTTTTGCACCCGATTCATAGTAAGGGGTATTTTCGGAGCTTATGTTGCGGGTTAATACCCAGCAGTCTTTTGATATGGCACTTTCAAAACCTATATGTGAGGAGAATATGCCGGCATCCAGCCAAAGATTTTCTGTTTTAGACAGCTTGATACCCACGTTTGCTTCAAATACATTTTTCAAGATTCCGGGTTCGGTAGCCAGGTTGGCATTGGCATAGGTACCGGCCATCAGGGCAAAATTTGCCCTTAGGGGACCCTTGTTGTAAGCTGCTTTCAGGAAGCCCAGGTTTACATTTACTTCATCACTGCGGTTATGAGAATAGATAAATGCTGGCCGGTTATGACCGGCCGGTTTGTTAAAATCGTAGGTGTAATAGGTTTCAAGATAGCCCGAAAACTTTATTTTAGATTCTTCTTGAGCAAAAGCATTCAGAGATGCGGTTACGATGGAAATGGGCAGAATGAATTTTTTCATGGTTATTTTTCTTCTTGTTATGCTGTGTTCTTCATTGCACGCACACGATAAGTTTTATTAAAGATTATCCAAATCCAGGTTTAATTTCAGCACATTTACAGAAGAAGGTCCGAATAAGCCCATCAATGGTTTCATGGTATTGATATCAACCAGTTGTTTTACTTTTTTAACATCCATTTTTCGGATCCGGGCTACCCGTGCTATTTGAATGGCCGCTCCTTGTTCAGAAATATTCGGGTCTAAGCCACTGCCCGAAGCAGTAACCATATCGGCCGGAATTTCCGATCTTTTTAACCCTGGGTTGTATTTTAGCAGTGTATCAATTCTGGATGTCACTTCTTTCAAATAAGCTGGGTTTGAGGGGCCTTTATTGGAGCCACCAGAACCGGCCGCATTGTAAGCAATGGCAGAAGGTCTGCCCCAAAAATACTGGGGTTTGGTAAACGATTGTCCGAGCAGGGCATAACCAACGGTTTTTCCGTTTTTGGTTATTTTTTCGCCATCACCTTTTCCTTTAGAAAATTTAGCGGCCAATGTAATGCCGAGGGGATAGATTACGCATAACAATACGATTAGCACCAGGGTTAAGCGTATAGATTGTATGAGGTACTTTTTCATGATTTTTTCTTTTTGTTTAATGGTTATTATATAAATAAGCCTACCAGTAAATCAATTAACTTAATGCCAATGAAAGGGGCAACCACACCGCCAATTCCATAAATAAACAGGTTACGGCGAAGCAAGGCTGTTGCGCCAATGGGTTTATAAGCCACTCCTTTTAATGCCAGCGGAATTAAAACCGGAATAATAATGGCATTGAAAATTACAGCCGACATAATGGCACTTTCGGGCGAGTGTAAACCCATAATGTTTAAGCTTTGTAAAGCCGGAATGGAGGCAATAAATAATGCCGGAACAATGGCAAAATACTTGGCTACATCGTTGGCAATGGAAAAGGTTGTTAGGGTACCACGTGTAATAAGCAGCTGTTTACCGATTTCTACAATTTCGATCAGCTTGGTTGGATCGTTATCGAGGTCTACCATGTTACCTGCTTCTTTGGCTGCCTGTGTGCCACTGTTCATGGCCACACCTACATCTGCCTGGGCAAGCGCAGGGGCATCGTTGGTGCCATCGCCCATCATGGCTACCAGTTTACCCAAAGCTTGTTCATCCTTAATGTAGTTCATTTTATCTTCTGGTTTGGCCTCGGCAATAAAATCGTCTACACCTGCTTTTTCGGCAATATATTTAGCGGTTAAAGGATTATCGCCTGTAACCATTACGGTTTTAACACCCATTTTGCGTAAACGTTCAAAACGTTCGCTAATACCTGTTTTAATAATATCCTGCAATTCAATTACGCCTAAAGCTTTTTCATTTTCGGCCACCACCAGTGGGGTACCTCCATTGGTGGCAATGTTTTTTACGTGGGCTTCAATATCTGCCGGGAAGAGGTTCCCAGCTTTTTCGACCAGGTTTCTGATTGCATCAAAAGCGCCTTTTCTGATGCGGCGGCCATCGGTGGTATCCAGACCACTTGAACGTGTTTCGGCGGTAAACCGGATAAATTCAGCACCTTCAGGTACCCGGTAATTTTGAAAACCTTGTTCGCCTGCCAGTTCAACAATTGATTTTCCTTCGGGTGTTTCGTCTGCCAGCGAACTCAATACACAGGCATCGGTAAAAGCATCGGTGGCTATGCCGGCAGCAGGGTAAAAATTGGTGGCTTTACGGTTTCCAATGGTAATGGTTCCGGTTTTATCTAAAAGCAACACATCAATATCGCCGGCTGTTTCAACGGCTTTACCTGATTTGGTGATTACATTGGCACGCAGTGCGCGGTCCATTCCGGCAATCCCAATAGCTGATAACAGTCCACCAATGGTGGTTGGAATTAAACAAACGAACAGGGAAATCAGCGCAGCAATGGTAATCGGGGTATTGGCATAATCTGCAAAAGGTTTTAAGGTTACGCACACAATGATAAATACCAGGGTAAAACTGGCTAATAAAATGGTCAGGGCGACTTCGTTCGGGGTTTTTTGCCGCGATGCGCCTTCTACCAAGGCAATCATTTTATCTAAGAAGCTTTCGCCGGGTGCGGTCCGTACTTCTACTTTAATCTCATCAGATAAAACTTTTGTACCACCGGTTACCGACGATTTATCGCCACCCGATTCGCGGATTACGGGTGCTGATTCTCCGGTAATGGCCGATTCGTCGATGGTAGCAATTCCTTCTATAATCTCTCCGTCGGTGGGGATAATGTCGCCGGTTTCACAAACAAAGATGTCGCCTTTTTTAAGCTGACTGGACGAACGCATTTCTATAGAACCGTTATCCAGTAATACTTTGGCAGGTGTTTCTGCCCGGGTTTTACGCAGGCTGTCTGCCTGTGCTTTTCCCCTGGCTTCGGCAATGGCTTCGGCAAAGTTGGCAAACAAAACAGTAAGCAACAGAACCAGAAAGATAAAGAAATTGTATAATGCAGATCCTTGTCCGCGATGACTTAAAGAATATATACTTACATAAGCCATGATGAAGGTGCCGATTTCGACGGTAAACATAACCGGGTTGCGAACCATTACACGAGGATCGAGCTTGATGAAAGATTGTTTCAAGGCTGTTTGCAGCAGGGCAGGTTCGAACAATTTATGATTGGTTTTCATCTGTTTAATTTTTTAATTCTAATTGTTAACTGAAGTCTTTAATGGATGTCATCCAGGACTTCATTTATTCATCTATTTAAGCATGGTAAAATACTCTGCCAATGGCCCCAGTGCCAGGGCAGGGAAATATGAAAGTGCATTTAACACGATAATTACGGCAAAAGTCATGAGGCTAAAAGTGAGTGTATCGGTTTTTAATGTACCGGCCGATACGGGAATAAATTTCTTTTTAGCCAGTAGTCCGGCCATGGCAACGGGGCCTATAATGGGAAGGAAACGACCTAAGAAAATAACCACTCCGGTAGAGAGATTCCAGAAAACATTTCCATCGCCCAATCCTTCAAACCCTGAACCATTATTGGCATTGGAGGAAGTCATTTCGTACAGCATTTCAGAAAAGCCATGGAAACCAGGATTGTTTAACCAGGCTTTGGGTTGTACGGCCCAGTGTGCGTTGCCATAACTGGTAAACATATAGCTTGCTATGGCCGTACCGGCAAGGATTAAAAACGGACTGAGCAGGGTAACCAGGGCGGCAATTTTAATTTCGCGGGCTTCTACTTTATGGCCCAAAAACTCGGGGGTCCGTCCAACCATTAAACCAGAAATAAAGACAGCTATAATGAGGTAAATAAAGTAGTTTAACAGACCAACGCCACAACCACCGTAAAAGGCATTAATCATCATACCTAATAATTGCCATAAGCCTGTTAAAGGCATAGTACTGTCGTGCATGCCGTTAACTGAACCTGTTGAGATAACGGTTGTAAAAGTGCTCCAGTAAGCGGTAGCAGCCGGTCCGAAACGTACTTCCTTGCCTTCCATGGCACCGGTGGTTTGTGCAATCCCCATTTTGGCGAGTGCCGGATTGCCGCCCAGCTCTGAACTGATGGTTGGCAGCAGCAGCATAAAAGTGCCGACAGTCATGACGCCAAAAATCATCCAGGCAAGTTTTTTTCGGTTTATATAATAACCAAATGCAATAACCATAGCAAGGGGAATAATGGTTTGCGAAATGATTTCGACCATGTTTGTCAGGTAGCTGGGGTTTTCAAATGGGTGTGCAGAGTTGGCACCAAAATATCCACCTCCATTTGTACCGAGGTGTTTAATGGCAATCATCTGGGCGGCTGGTCCACGAGAAACATGTACGGTATCGCCTTGCAGCGAGATGAACTGATCTTTGCCTGCATAACTGGCCGGGGTACCGTTAAAACTCAGGATCAAAGCTACTATAACCGATAGTGGTAACAGCAATCGGGTAATGGCTTTAACAAAATATTCCCAGAAATTGCCCAGTTCGGTGGTGGTTTTATCTTTAAAAGCTTTGAACAGAATAACGGCAGCAGCAATACCGGTAGCGGCACTCACAAACTGCAGAAACATCAGTACAAATTGTTGGGTTAGGTAACTCACGCCGCTTTCGCCGGCATAATGCTGCAGGTTACAGTTGGCCACAAAACTAATGATGGTGTTGAAAGCCAGATCGGGACTCATATTGGGGTTGCCATCTGGATTTAAGGGAAGTTTATGTTGATTGATTAATATAAAGAAGCCATAAAACAACCATACAATGTTGATGGTTAACAGGGCTTTCAGGTGTTGTTTCCAGTTGATCTGTTCTTT
>JASLGV010000186.1 GCA_030149995.1 Pedobacter sp. | reverse complement strand
CAGTGTTTAGAGGCCATAAAATTAATCCGGTTATGCTTCAATTTGTTAACAACCTGATTAAAACTAATTCAGAAAACAGGGCAAACTTTTAGTTACTTTTGCTCTATGAGTATGGATAACGAACAATTCGGAAAAAACAGCATGACCGCACGCAAAAGCCGGTTAAGCAACACAATTAGTTCACAAGGAAAAATTCCACCTCAGGCACTGGATCTTGAAGAAGCTGTTCTGGGTGCTTTAATGCTTGAAAAAGACGCTCTATCGGCTGTAATCGACGTCCTGAAACCTGAAGTTTTTTACAATGCTGCACACCAGAAAATTTTTGAAGCAATCCATACGCTGTTTGAAAAATCGCGTCCGGTTGATATTCTAACCGTTACTGCCGAACTCAGAACTCTTGGTGCACTCGAAATGGTTGGTGGCGCTTATTATATTACCAATTTAACCAACCGGGTTGCTTCAGCAGCAAATATTGAATTTCATGCGCGGATAATTTCTCAAAAATATATCCAGCGCGAACTGATCCGGATTTCAACTGAAATTATTACCAACGCTTACGAAGATACAACCGATATTTTTGACCTGCTGGACCAGGCTGAAAAAGGGCTTTTTGAAATTGCTCAGAACAACCTTCGCCGCGATACCCAGAAAATGGACGATATTGTTAAACAATCGTTGGCTACACTTGAAGAACTCAGAACCAAAACCGACGGTTTAACGGGTGTACCAACTGGTTTTACAGGTTTAGACCGAATTACAGGTGGATGGCAAAAGCAAGATCTTGTAATCATTGCAGCCCGTCCGGCCATGGGTAAAACGGCCTTCGTTTTAACCTGTGCACGTAATGCGGCCGTTGATTTTCAGAAGCCTTGTGTGGTTTTCTCGCTTGAGATGTCTTCCGTTCAGTTGGTTAACCGTCTGATTTCCGGAGAAGCCGAAATTGAGCAGGAGAAAATCAGAAAAGGGAATTTAGCCGAATGGGAATGGCAGCAATTACACAGCAAGATTGGCCGTTTAACAGAAGCACCATTGCTTATTGACGATACCCCTGCCCTTAATATTTTTGAGTTCAGGGCAAAATGCCGCCGTTTAAAAGCCCAGTACGATATCCAAATGGTTATTGTCGATTACTTGCAGCTGATGCATGGTAAAGGTGAAGGTAAAGGTGGCGGTAACCGTGAGCAGGAAATCGGTAGTATTTCAAGGGCGCTTAAATCTGTAGCTAAAGAACTTGATATTCCGGTACTGGCACTCTCCCAGTTAAGTCGTGCCGTAGAAAGCAGACCTGGTTTACAAGGCAAAAGACCTATGCTCTCCGATTTACGTGAATCTGGTTCCATTGAGCAGGATGCCGATATGGTACTATTCCTGTACAGACCGGAGTATTATGGTATTACCGAAGATGAGCAAGGCCGTTCGCAGGCAGGTATTGGTGAGGTAATCATTGCCAAGCACCGTAACGGTGAAACCGGCATTGTGCCACTCAAATTCGTGGGTAAATTTGTTAAGTTCCAGGATCTTGAAGACGATTTTAACGCACCAATGGGTGGCGAAGCAAGTGCTGGCATGATGCCTTCAGGCGCATTCGACAGCTTCCACAACCCATCTCCACAAAGCAATGTCATTATCAGACCTTCTAAAATGGACGATTACGATGATGAACCACCGTTTTAAATCTGAATCTCTCCACTAAAATAGAAAAGGGAAATGTTGAAGCATTTCCCTTTTTTTATTAGCGATCTATGGCCAAACAACTGTGTAAAGCAAATGATGGTTTAAAAAAAGTAACCGATCAGAATCCCTGCCAGCACAATAACCGGCGGACTCACTTTTGTAAAATTCAACAATAAGAATGTAACCAGCATAATCCCTAAAAACAGCCAGTTAAAACCCATGGGAATCAGCAACAGGATAAAAGCTGCAATGATAAAACCAACGCTCACCGCATTAATACCTGATAAACTGTGCCTTATTCTGGATATTTTCTTCAGATCATCCCAGAAAGGTACAATGAATAAAACCAAAATCAGACCCGGAAGGTTAATACCGATTACCCCAATCAAACCACCCAGCATCTGTCCGCCTATACCATAACCAAAATTTTTCATGCTTAAAGCACCCAGGTAGCTCGTAAATGAAAAAGTTGGCCCTGGCAGTGCCTGCTGTAAAGCAAAACCTGATAAAAATCCGGGAGCCTGTAAATAATGCTTCATTTCTACAAACTCGGTAAACATTAAAGGCACCAGCACCTGTCCGCCCCCGAAAACAAGGATACCGTTGCGGTAAAAATTTTCGAGTAAACGAATGGGTAAACTAAAAGGCGAAGTCCGGTTAATAATCGCGCCCACCAGTGCAAACAGCAGCAAGGCGCCTAAAAAATAAACCAGCTTTTTAGGGTTGATATTGGAAAACAGTTTAACACGCAGTTCTGTCTCCTCCCTGGGGGTTTCAATAGCCGAACTAATCATGCCGCCCACCAGTATTGACAATGGAAAAACATAGGCATTGCGTAAAACCAGTGTAACAATAACAGCAGCCAGCGCTAAAAAAACCGAAGTCTGATTGCTTAGAACTTTTTTCCCGAGTTTAAAGGCTCCGTAAGCCACAATGCCAAGGGCAATGGGTTGCATATAGTCTAAAATGTATGCAAACTTTTGCTTTTGATCCAGTTTTGCATAACTGATGGCAGCAAAAGTCATAATGGCCGCGGTGGGTAAAATCCAGATCAGAAAAGTAAGAATGGCCAGCTTAAGACGCCCAACTTTATAGGCAATTCCCACTAATGTCTGTGTAGAAGCCGGTCCGGGTAAAACCTGCGCCAATGCATTCAGTTCCAGCAGCTCTTCTTCCGTTATAAAGCGGTTGGTTTGAACAAAATACTTTAACAGTAAGGCCAGATGTGCCTGGGCTCCCCCAAAAGAAGTGCAGGTAAACAACACCACATTTCGGACAAAGAGCCACTCTCTTTTAGATTGAATCGGCTTTGGTTGCATACTGCATTTGGTTAATCATCTTCATAATCCAGTCCGGCAGCTGAATTGTAAGCTCCCTGTAATTCTGAGAATGCGTGCATATCGCGCTTTTTCCTGGCAGTTTCCATGCCTTTACGGTAAATCTCTACGGCCTGATCCTTATTCCCGTCTTTTTCATAAAGTTTCCCTAAATGATAATAAGTTCCTACATAATCGGGATGTTTATCTGTTAGCTCCAGGTAAAAAGAATACGCTTTCTCTTTATCATTCAATGCATTATACTCTGTTGCCAGGGCATATAAAATAAACGGATCGTTGGGATCACTTTCTAAAAATGCTAATAACTTACTTAAACGGGTAGATGACATTTTAATTCCTTGCTTTTTTAATTAAATTTGCAGAAAGACCTTATATAATAAAACTCTTATAAATATGAAAATATTAGTTTGTATCAGTAATGTGCCAGACACGACGACAAAAATAACTTTTACCAACGATAATACCGAATTCAATACTGCAGGTGTTCAATATATCGTTAATCCGTACGATGAGATTGCTTTATCAAGAGCAATAGAACTTACCGAAGGTGGAAAAGGAAGTGTAACCGTTATCAATATAGGTGAAGCCAGTACCGACCCAACCATCAGAAAAGCACTTGCCATTGGTGCTGATGAGGCTGTTCGTGTAAATGCGGCTCCGCGCGATGCTTACTTTGTAGCAAAACAAATAGCTGAATACGCAAAAAACAACGATTTTGATTTTATTTTAACCGGTCGTGAATCGATCGATTACAACGGTAATCAGGTGGCTGCTATGGTGGGCGAATTTTTAGATATTCCTTCTGTTTCCATCATTAAGAAACTGGATACAGACGGTACAACAGCTACTTTAGAAAGAGAAATTGAAGGTGGTAAGGAAATTGTTACCGTTCAGGGTAAATTTGTAGCAAGCTG
>JASLGV010000178.1 GCA_030149995.1 Pedobacter sp. | reverse complement strand
GGTTAAGAGTATAGAAATAAGTGGCCTTGCAATAACCGCCAAAAAAATAAGTGTGGGTGCATTCCAAAACAGCACCTGCTGCATCAGTTTCCGGTAAATAGCTTTTAACTTTATGTCGTCATCAGCGATCATCGAAAACATTGGATAAGTTACCTTACTAATGGCCGCAGAGATGATTCCGATGGGCAACTGGCTAATTGTATCCGCTCTTGAATAAAACCCAAGCTGTTCAACAGGGTAAAAACGACCAATAATAATGGAATATATATTTTGGTAAAATGTATCCAGAATACCAGATAAGGTCATTTTATACCCAAAATGAAAGTGTTGTTTAAAACAATTGCGGTCGAAAATGAATAATGGTCTCCAATCAGATACGTACCAATGGAGTAAAGTTGACACAGCGGCATTTAAAACATGCATCCATACCAGGCTCCAGGCTCCATAACCCAGGCTGGCCAATAAGATTCCCAAACATCCGCCCAAAATAATGGCAGGTATCTGAATCATCGTTTGTGCCTTAAACCGCATTTCCTTTGTAAGCAGTGTATTTTGCAAACTAAAAAATCCGTTGATGATGATAATTACACCGTAAACCCTAATAATATTCAGGAGCATCGGCTGCTTATAAAAAGTAGCAATTAAGGGGGCGGCCAGAAAAAGAATGATGTATACTGCAATACTTCCAAACAGGTTAAAAAAAAACACAGTCGAATAATCGCGTTGACTTGCATTCATTGTTCTGATGAGCGAAGAAGTTAGCCCGCTATCCATCAACGAATTACCAAGAGAAACAAAAACAGACAGCATGGCGATTAGACCAAATTCGGAAGGGCTGAGTAGCCTTGCAAGTATAAGCGTAGTTATCAGTCCGATGAATTTAATGCCAAATTGCTGGCCAATATACCAGATAACCCCCGAACGGGCTTTTGCTTGTAAACTCATGTAATGCTTATAGACGAACGGCTGCCTCAGTTTGTGGCAATACAGATTTTATGTCGTACAATACAAAGGTTGCTTTAGCGAGGCTTTTAAGATCTATTCCTTCAAATGCCTGATGCGCCACCGCCAGCATAATCCCGTCATATTTTCGCGTTTTAGACGAACCATTCTCACACCATACCCCATAACTTTGGTTGGCCTGTTTCGGATTTGCCCAGGGATCATGAATGGTTACCTTTACCTGGTATTCTTCCAACCGGCGCACAATGTCTATTACTTTCGTGTTGCGTACATCCGGACAATTTTCTTTAAATGTAAATCCCAAAACCAAAACTTCGGCACCCACAATATGAATACCTTTTGCAATCATCTTTTTAATAAGCTGATCGGCTACATACTTGCCCATACCGTCATTTACCCTTCTACCGGCTAAAATAATTTCGGGATGGTAACCTGCTTCTTGTGCTTTCTGTGCCAGGTAATATGGATCTACACCGATACAATGCCCACCAACCAAACCTGGTTTAAAATTTAGAAAGTTCCACTTGGTTCCCGCGGCTTTCAATACTTCGTCTGTATCTATGCCAAGGGTATTAAAAATCATAGCCAGTTCATTGACAAAAGCAATATTAATATCGCGCTGTGCATTTTCAATTACTTTGGCAGCTTCTGCAACCTTAATGGAAGAAGCCTTATAAGTACCGGCCGTAATAACTGATCTGTAAAGTGCATCTATCTTTTCGGCGGTCGCGGCATCTGATCCGGATGTTATTTTCAAAATATTGGAAACTGTATGTGTTTTATCGCCTGGATTAATCCGTTCTGGCGAATAACCGGCAAAAAAATCCTTGTTGTAAATCAGTCCCGAACCTTTAGCGAGTACAGGTACACACTCTTCTTCCGTAACTCCCGGGTAAACGGTCGATTCGTAAATTACAATATCTCCTTTCTTTAAGAGTTTTGAAACTACATTACTTGCTTTTATTAAGGGGGACAGATCCGGCCGATTGTTTTTATCTACCGGTGTAGGAACCGTTACAATAAAAACTGAACATTCTGCTAACTTTTCGGCTTCGCTGGTAAAATATAATCCCTCAGCGGTACTGCAATCAAAAGTTATAACTTCTTTAAGATTGTTGGTTGAAACTTCGAGTGTATGGTCAATTCCTTCTTTTAGTTTTTCAATTCGCTCCTGATGAATGTCAAATCCGAAAACCTTGTATTTTTTTGCGAACTCTACTGCCAAAGGCAAACCAACATATCCCAATCCGATAATGGCTATTTTAGGTTTATTGTCTGTATTAAGCATAACTTTGCTGTTGCTTATGGGTTATAATTAAATCGGTTATTGGAACTCGGGTAACCAGCGCACAATCCAGATGGTCAAAAGCCATCAATACATTTTTACCCTGTACCTGGATAACTTCTCCCTGTAGCCTGTTGAAAAGCCCGGATTTAATCCGAACCCGGTCGCCGCGGGCAATGTCGTTCATATTCAGTACTTCTATTTCCTGATAATGATCCAGAATTCTTTTAAGTTTTTCTATTTCCACGTCGCGGATAACTGCAGGATGCTGCATATAATAAACAAAGTTTAACACGCCCAGGGTATACCTAACTTTGTATTCGTCTCTTTCATGAATTCTGACAAATACATAAGATGTAAAAAGCGGGAGACTGACCATTTTTTTCCTGTCGGCCCACTGACTCATTACATTTCTAACCGGACAGAATGCTTCAATACCTTGTTGCTGAAGTAACCGTTCTACTTTTTTTTCCCATCTCGGACGGGTATAAATGACCAGCCATTTCTTAAGATTGGAAGCTTTGTAATTAATCGTTGTTTCCATGTTTGGTTTATATGTAAATAGTTTTTGATCGATTTCTTTCTGACTGATGTGCTGCTGATGACCTGCTGCATATATTTTATTAAACTGTTCCGGGCTGGATACAGCTTCGCTACCTCACTTACATGATTAATTTTAAATAAATAGCCTGGGGTAAAACCGGCATGGAAATGACCGGTAATTTTTTATAACCTTAATTAGTGATCTTCATTTTCACCATTTACAGTCTTCAATAACTGTGCATATGATGCATTATTCGTTTGGTAATATGATGCCAGTTAAGCATCTGTTGCAGCATATCCATATGCCGCATATCCGTAATTAACACTTCTTTCTCTTCTGGCATCGTTAAAAACAACCATCGGATTTACAAGCTTATTATGTTCACAAATATCTTTCAGTATTCCCAATTGAGATTTATGTGTATAGTTATATCGTACTAAGTAAATACTTACATCGGCATAGTTTGCCAGGCTAAAAGCATCGGCAACCTGCCCTACCGGAGAGGTGTCCAGAATAATGTAATCAAACTGTTCTTA
>JASLGV010000166.1 GCA_030149995.1 Pedobacter sp. | reverse complement strand
ATAATTTCATCGCCACCCAATTGGGGAAGCAGGTAAAATGGAGTATTGCTGCTTTGTATGGTTTGATAAATACCCTGTGCACCGAGTACAAATTTGCCGCCGAGTGTCCAGAAGTTGCGAATGTTCAGTTTTATCTGGCTGCCATTGAAATTGTTGCCACCAAAAAAGCTGGGTGCATACTGATAGGTAATTCTGCCAAAAAATCCTTTAGTCGGATAATTGTTGGAGTTTCGGGTGTCGTAACTTTGAGAAACACCTGTGAAAATTACTTTGCCACCTGGTTTACCGAGAATTTCGGGATCATTTTTATAGATGCCGTCATCAAATTTATCCCTGAAATTATAATTTTCAAAACCAAGTGATACACCAGTATAAGTATTTTTAATAAACGATTTTTCGAGGTCGAGCGAAATTTTAATGCTCTCCTGCGTTAATAAATCCTGATCGCTTTCGCGGGTGTTGTTTCCAATTCCGTAAAAATTAAAAGGTGTTTCTTTAAACCTGAATTCCGTTAGGGCATGGTAAATATTTCCTTTACTCCAGGCATCGCCCCGTAAAGTGAAATTATAGGTTTTCTTAGTTGAATAAGAGGCATTGGTAAAAAAGTTACTGCTGCGGTTGGTAGTATCCTTTTTATCTGTATAAAAAGAATAGATGGCACCCAGTCCAAATTCGAAACCTGTTTCCTGGGCGTAACCAAAAACAGGAAGTGGCATAAAGCTTGCTTTCCGGGTTGTGTCTTTTTTATCTTCCAGCATTCTTTTGATCCATTTGATCTGAGACTTGCCTGGCAATGAAAACAATGTAAGAAGAAATAAAACCAGCGTAATTCTTTTCATGCAGCAAAGAAAAGGAATTTACCCGAGAGGTCAATCGTTGTTTTGGGTAAATGTTTAATTTACTGAGTGAAATATCGGGCATTTGTGCCTTATCATTCTGAAATGATGGGTTTAAAAGACTTGTTTGCGGAGCCGATTCATTGTAACAATCTGGTATGATTGTAGAAACATGGAAAGCTTTAACGGTGTATTTGTACAGTTAAACAAAAAACCACTATTTTTGCGCCAAACAATACAAAGAAAAATGAGTAATACAAGAGGACCAATATCTCAGTTTATGGAGCGCAATTACCTCCATTTTAATGCGGCAGCCATGATGGATGCAGCTAAAGGTTACGAAGCCCATTTGGATGAAGGTGGTAAAATGATGATTACCCTTGCTGGTGCGATGAGTACAGCCGAGTTGGGTATTTCGCTGGCAGAAATGATTCGTCAGGATAAAGTGGCCATCATTTCATGTACTGGAGCCAACCTTGAAGAAGATATTATGAACCTGGTTGCCCATTCACATTATAAACGCGTACCAAACTACCGCGATTTGAGCCCGCAGGATGAGTGGGATTTATTAGAAAACCATTACAACCGTGTTACCGATACCTGTATTCCGGAAGAAGAAGCTTTCCGTCGTTTGCAAAAACACATTCACAAAATCTGGAAAGATGCAGATACTGCGGGTGAGCGTTATTTCCCGCACGAGTACATGTACAAAATGCTTTTAAGCGGCGATTTGGAGCAGTATTATGAAATTGATCCGAAAAACTCCTGGATGCTTGCTGCTGCAGAAAAAAACCTGCCGATTGTTGTTCCGGGATGGGAAGATTCGACCATGGGTAATATTTTTGCTTCTTATGTGATGAAAGGCGAGTTAAAAGCCTCTACCATGAAGAGTGGTATTGAATATATGGGTTGGTTAGCCGATTGGTATATTGCAAACAGCAGCGGTAAAGGAATTGGTTTCTTCCAGATTGGCGGTGGTATTGCAGGCGATTTCCCGATTTGTGTAGTGCCAATGCTGTATCAGGATATGGAAATGGAAAACATTCCTTTCTGGAGTTATTTCTGCCAGATCTCAGATTCGACCACTTCTTATGGTTCGTATTCAGGTGCCGTTCCAAACGAAAAAATAACCTGGGGAAAACTGGATATTCATACCCCGAAGTTTATTGTTGAAAGTGATGCGACCATTGTAGCACCGCTTATGTTTGCCTGGATCCTTAAACAATAAAAAAATATTTTAAATACATCAAAAAAATAATTGATGAACGGCCATTATGTAGTAAACATAAATGGCCGTTTTTGTTGACTTAAGGGCTGGAATGAGCATTTGTTTAGAATGATTATAAATTGTATTTCCAGTCATTATTATGTCATCGGATTTATTAATAAGTTATACTTTTGTTCAAGTTTTGATAGGAAGACTCCGGTTTAATCATCAATTTCACAATAAAAAGTAAATTAAATAAGTATAAAGTGTTCATTATGAGAGATATCTCGATGATTTTAAGAAGCGTTTGGAAGTCGGTATTCTTGTTTTCAGCAATTTCCGTTGTGACGGTTTCGACCGTAAATGCGCAGGATGCTAAAGAGGGGAGAGCGCTTTTCAAGGCAAAATGTTCTTCGTGTCATGCCTTAGATGCAAAATTGATCGGTCCTGCTTTAACAGGTGTTAGCGATCGTCACCCGGAAGCATTCCTTTTGAAATGGATTCCGAACTCACAAGGTTTGATTGCTTCAGGAGATCCTGCTGCGGTTAAACTTTTTAATGAGAATGGTAAGGTGGCCATGACTTCTTTTCCAGAGTTGGATGAAGAAAAAGTTAAAAGTATTTTAGCTTACATCAAAGAAGGTGAACCAAAACCAGCTGCAAATGCAGGCGGTGAAGGTGCAGTAGCTAAAGATGAAGTTTCAGGTATTTCAATAGCAGGTGTTGTAGGGATCGTATTACTTGCAATCGTTGTATTGGTAATTTTAGGTCGTGCCAGCAAATTACTGGAGCGCTTAATTCTGCAAAAACAAGGTGTTGAAATCGAAGAAGACGTTCCTTTAAAAGTAGGTGTACGTAAAATGTTCAAGAACAAAAAATTCGTTATGTTCTTCATTTTATGTCTGATTATCTGTTTAGGTTCTTTCGGGTGGATGGGTATGTGGAATACCGGTGTACACACAGGTTACCAGCCAGTTCAGCCGATTAAATTCTCGCACGAATTACACGCGGGTATCAACCAGATCGATTGTCAGTATTGTCATTCTGGTGCATTCAAATCTAAGAATGCATCTATTCCAC
>JASLGV010000332.1 GCA_030149995.1 Pedobacter sp. | reverse complement strand
ATCTTTTGCCTCATCAGATCAAACCTTGGGAAGATGGGATGCGCAGCACAGGAAAATCCGGTACCTACGAGTGGTGGTATTTTGATGGAAATTTAAGTGATGGTTCGACTTTAGTTATTGTCTTTTATACCAAAAGTCAGTTAAATTTAAGTAGTGGCCTGGTACCAAGAGTAACGTTCGAATTAACCAGGCCGGATGGAAAAGTTATAAAACAAACAGCATTGGCAGATCCAAAAGACTTTTATGCTTCTCCGGATAGTTGTTATGTAAAAGTTGGAAACAATATTTTTTCAGGGAATCTTAAAGAATATCAGATTCAGCTCCGGATGGAAGATATCCAGGCAGATATTCATTTAAAAGCCAGTGTTCCGGCCTGGCGTCCGGCTTCAGGATTTCTGAAGTTTAATGAAGGAAAAGAAAGCAATTATTTTGCCTGGCTTCCTTCAGTCCCTCAGGGAGCAATTAAGGGCGAAATAACAGTTAAGGGGCAGGCGCAGTCTATTCAGGGCATCGGATATCATGACCACAACTGGGGAGATGCGCCAATGATGAAGTTAATCCATCACTGGTACTGGGGCCGTGCCAATGTGGGTAATTATGCTGTTATTGCTTCTTATATAGTTGCAGAGAAAAAATACGGTTACACGGTTCAACCCATCCTGATGTTGGCTAAGAATGGCGAAATAATAGCAGACGATTCTGCCAGGATTAAATTTTCTGCTGAAGATACTTACATTGATTCCAATACCCTGAAACCGGTTGCCAATAAATTAATATATGATTATGAAAATGGCCATGAACATTACCGGGTAACATTTCACCGGAAAAAGGATTTGGTAAGCCGCAGTTTTATCAAAGGGCTAAAAGGAATAAAAAAAATGGCTGCTAAGCTATCTGGTTTTGATGGTGCTTATATGCGTTTTACAGGAGAAGTAACCATTGAAAGACTTGAAAATGGAATTGTGAAGGAAAGTGTTACTGAGAAATCAGGTGTATGGGAAATGATGTATTTTGGTAAATCCCTGCCGAATATGAAATAACAAAGGTGCATGTTTGATTTTTGTTTACGACGCAGATAAAATTCTCAACAGACAAGATGTTTGCGCTGCACAAGGTTATTTTCTAACAGAAATTATATGCGTTTAGACATATTCAATAATCACACCAACGAGATAAGCCCTGCATCGGTCGGTCTAAAACCACAGGCATCAAAATAAAATTGGCGTAAATGGGGTTCAAAATCTACATGCAACCATTCGCATCCTGATTTCCGGGCCTGAGCGATTGCTTCAAAAACCATTTGTTTTGCGAAACCGCGTCTTCGGAAAGTGCTTTTAACGGCCGTATCGAGTAAAAATGCATGCGTTCCACCGTCCCATGCTATGTTTACAAAACCAATTAATTCACCTGAAAAACGCATGCATACCCAACCCAGGCTGAACGAGTTTACCCGTAGCCACCAGTCATCACCGGATGGTTCATGTTGAAAACAATCAGCATGAAGTGCATTCAATTCGGCATTATTAAAAGGACCACGCCAGGCTACAATGGGTTGCTTTGTTGAATCGTAGGATGAAAGAGGTGTTTTCATGAGACAAAAATAAGCTAAATGAATACCAGAACCGATAAAATTGAGAAACCTTGTGAAAAAAACCATTGTTGTTCTTATGTAAAGTCCGTAATCTATAAAACAGTACCTTTTATTTTGTCTTGTTGTATTTCCTGAGGTTAGCCCTGTACGCATCCGGAACTCACCAGATTTCAAATATCGTTTTTAAAAATCACAGCTCTTACCCGATACTAAATGTCAATTAAATGTAGAAAGCAGCGGAGATTTATAAAAATAGATAGACCTATCTATTTTTATAATACATTTGTAGAAAGGAAATATTATGAATGGAAAAATCAGCGTAAGAGAACGCATACTAAACACTGCATCTCGCTTATTTTATCTGCAAGGGTTTAATAATACCGGCATCAATCAAATAATTGCCGAAGCAGATATAGCAATTGGCTCGCTTTACAAACATTTTAAATCAAAAAACGACCTCCTTGCCAGTTATTTGGAGCAAGAGGAAGCAATCTATTTTCTAAATCTTGATGCGTACAATAAAAATGAAAAACATCCGGTAAAAGCGCTCATTAAACTCATTGACTATCGTATCAAACTCCAAGAAGATTCAAATTGCTCAGGATGCCCTTTCATTAAAATTAACGCAGAGGTTGGAAGACAAGATAAGATGGTGGAAAAACTTGTTGTGGTTCATAAACAAAAACAAAGAGACTATTTAAAGAGTATTGTTTCAGCCATGGAGGATATTCAAATGGAAAAGGAAATTTTGTAAGACACTTTATTTTTGATGATTGAGGGTGCGGTTGTTTCAGCTGGTATTCAAGGAAATACCAATGAATTGAAAACTGTGAAAAAATTCGTGAGAAAAATGTTATAATTTTTTTTGAAATAAAAATATATAGATCATTCTATTCAATATGAAAGATAGTTGTAAAAAATGGGTGGCCTTGTCCATACTTCTTTTGGCACACCTGATGGCCATTGTAGATTTATTCATAGTCAATATTGCTATTCCATCAATTCAGTTGGGCCTCCAGGCTACCAATGCAGAAATTCAGCTCGTTGTGGCGATGTATATGATCGGATTTGCTTCTTTTCTTATCATCGGCGGAAAAGCAGGCGATCATTACGGGAGAAAAAATGTATTTCTGTTAGGTATCTTTTTTTTTATGCTTAGTTCAGTGGGATGTGGTTTCGCCAATACGGCAGATCATTTGATCTTATTGAGGTTTCTCCAGGGGCTGAGCGCTGGTCTGATGTCTCCGCAAATCCTTTCTTCAATAACCATCCTGTTCACTGATCATAAGCAGCGGACTTATGCCATTGGCTGGTATGGGATCACAATTGGAATTGGAACGATGCTGGGCCAATTTCTCGGCGGTTTTCTTGTAGAGTTGAAACCGTTTATCGTGGATCAGTCCTGGCGATATATCTTTCTTATTAATGTGCCGATTTGTGCGTTAACCATCGTTTTGGCGAAAATATATCTGATGAACTCCAGGAACATGTCTTCGTTAAAAATGGATTATATGAGCGCCGTAATCTTATGCGTGGGACTCGCGCTGCTGGTTTTTTCGTTAACGATTGGATTAGAGCAATATACGGGTTCAACGGTATTTTCCCTCCCTGTTGCAGCAGCGCTTGTGCTGAGTTTTGTTTTTAGACAGTTACGAAGAAAGGCCAGAAACAAAGATATATTGCTCGATATGTCCTTATTCAAGTATAGAAATTTCAACCTGGCAGT
>JASLGV010000064.1 GCA_030149995.1 Pedobacter sp. | reverse complement strand
AATTTCGATTCGAAAGTTTCCCGGATTTATTCCTTGGAAACGAAAGCTAAATTAATCAATTATAGCTTGACCTTTATCATGCTAAAATGAGCCGGTAAAAAATGGAGTTTTAGCAATATCTGTTAGTTGCCTTACTTATTAAATGACAATGAATATGATTAAAAAAGAAAAACCAGATGCAATAGAATTACAACACGGCATGGCAATAATAGACAGTTCTCTGCGAATCCATTATGTAGAAGCTGGTAGCGGTGAGCGGACAATTGTATTATTACATGGCTTTCCACAAACATGGTGGGAATGGAGATATATAATTCCTAAATTGGTATCTGCAGGATTCCGGGTAATCGCTCCAGATTATCGTGGTGCAGGCGACTCCTGGCGCCCGGCCAGAGGCTACGATAAGTGTACTATGGCAGGCGATATTCACAAAGTATTAAAAGAGCATCTAAAAATCGAAGATCCGGTAATTATGGTTGGACATGATATTGGTCTTATGGTGGCTTACACTTATGCACAGGCGTACAGGGAAGATATATCTCACCTGATTGTTATAGATGCACCTTTGCCGGGAACATTAGCTTTCGACAAAATACGTTCCGATCCCCGGGTTTGGCATTTTTCATTTCATGCAGTACCTGATTTACCTGAGTTCTTGATCTCCGGTCGGGAGAGACAATATCTACAGTCATTTTTTAATTACCGGATATTTAACGTTGGCGCAATAAGTAATGAGGATATAGACATATTCACAACTGCTTATTCTGCCCCTGGCGCTATCCGAGCGGGATTAGAAGTGTATCGCTCATTCGACCAGGATATAAATGATAACAAAGCTCAACTTCAAAAAAAGGGAAAGCTTTCTATACCTGTTTTGGCTATTGGTGGTCAGATCAGTACCAGTGGCTCTATTATGAAAGAAATGATGGAAGAAGTAGCAGAAAACGTCCTTGCAGTACGCATACCAAACACAGCCCATTGGGTTCCTGAAGAAAATCCGGATATGTTTCTTTTTGAAGTTCTAAAATTTTTAAAACAATGAAAGATGTTAAATTGACAAAGAATTGCCCCTATATCTTAGTTTTTAGAGTTAGCCTAAGTTTTAAGATTGTTTATTTTTTGTAAGCAGAAAGAAATATAATTACTAAATTTGTTAGTAATGTAGTTGATCTTTAGCAAAAGCAACTGTTCCTTTTAAATAATTGACCAGATATTATCTACTTTGAAGGTAAGTGAGATGATATTGGATAACATATTACTTTACACACAATGGAAAATCTTCTAAATTATATACGTTCCCTAAACCATTTCTCCGATGAAAGTTGGCAGCAACTAAAGCCTGCATTAACCAAAAGGACATATAAGAAAAATGAGTTGCTATTAAAAGAAGGCGAAATATGCAATTCACTTTTTTACATAGACAAAGGGTATTGTAAAAGTTATTTTAATATGGATGGTGTTTTGAAAAATACCGGTTTCTTTCTTGAAAACAGTATAGCCACCAATGTAAGCAGCTTTGGTAGCGGATTGCCATCAGCGTTCAACATTGTATCCTGCGAACCATTGACGGCAATCATTTTCAATAAGGCAAGATTATTCCAGGCGAGCAAACAATGTGCTGAAATAGAAACCTTAGGACGAAATTGCGTGCGCCTGTTTGCCATTAAGCAAGAGGCTTTCTCAAATATGTTCAAACTCTATTCTCCTCAGGAACGATTGGATTATATGGAGACCAACCATGCTGATATCTTACAAAGGGTTTCCCTTTCGCAATTAGCTTCATTTCTGGGGGTAGCCAGAGAAACGCTAAGTCGCATTAGAAGGAGAAGATTGCAATTATGATTATGTGACGTTCGTCACAGGTCAGGCGTTATTATATTAATCAAATTTGCATAAATGTTTATGTTATGCAAGATTTAATTCAGAAGAATACCGCTCTACATTTTACCGAAGCCGAAACCGAAACAGCCTTTCGGTTGGCCAGGCAAAAACAATGCCCGGTCTTAATAGATTTTTGGGCCCCTGGTTGCAAAGGATGCAAAAAAATGGAGCTTTCCACCTATGGCAATCCAGAGATTCAGCAATATATCCATACCTACTTTGTATTAATAAAGTATGATATTTCAAACAGGGATGTTCCCAAAATCCAATCATCCCCTATACTATGGACACCCACGTTTATCGTTTTCGCCAATGACGGGAGTGAGATCAGAAAAATAACAGGATATTTAAATGACCAGTTTTTTAAATCGGAAATAGAAATTGGTCGGGCTTTGGCCTTTCTAAGAAAAGCAAAACCAAAACATGCTTTTGATATACTAAACACCCTTGTAAACGAGGCCAATCGGTATGCCATTCCAGAGATATTATATTGGATTGGTGTTGCCGCTTATTTCCTGAACAACAGAAATCCTGAAAGTCTTGTTTCATACTGGCAAAAACTATTGTCCGGTTATCCTGAAAGTATATGGGCGCAAAAGGCTGATGTATTAGATATAAATGTATAATTTTTTAAAAAACAGGAAATGCAATTACTAAACAAAATCAACGAAACAAACAATGTTATTACTTGGTTTGAGATCCCGGTAAACGACCTTGAACGGGCTCAGGTCTTTTACGAGACCATTTTGGACATCAAAATGGTTAGGCGTAATGACGGGGAAGAAGAAGGAGCTTTCTTTCCGTTTAATCCTGATATTATCCAGGCTACATCAGGACGGGTAACAGGTGTATTGTCAAAGTCAAAAAAAAATGCACCGTCAACCAACGGAACGATGGTTTACATTAACGCAAGCCCAAGTATCCAGTACGTTCTTGACAAGATTGAACAAGCAGGTGGAAAAATTAT
>JASLGV010000521.1 GCA_030149995.1 Pedobacter sp. | reverse complement strand
TGTAACCATATAAAGCAGAAGCGGCAGCACCTTTCAACACCGAAATACTTTCGATATCGTCCGGGTTAAGGTTTCCAATGGCATCGCCCAGATCGGGAGCATTGTCCCACTGACTGCCCGAATTTCCTTTTGAGTTTGCATTGTTAATACCTACAGGTTTATTTTCCATTGGCACCCCATTAATTACATAGAGCGGCTGGTTGGTCTGACTTAAACTGGAAACACCCCTGATGGTTACACTGGTGGCCGCTCCAACCCCACCCGAAGTAGAACTGATGTCTAAACCGGCAACTTTACCGACTAAACTGTTGGCGATGTTATTTTCCCTTGCCTGGGTTAAGCTCTCGCCGGTTACTTGTGTAACGGAGTATCCCAGTGCCCTTCTTTCCTTTTTAATTCCGAGGGCTGTTACCACTACATCGGTTAGCTGGTGGGTATCTTCTGTTAAAATAATTTCAAAGCTGGTTTTGCCATTTAAAGGAACTTCTTTGGTCTGAAAACCGGCATACGATATAACCAGCACCGCATTTTCGGGAACCGTTAATGCAAACTTTCCGTTTATATCCGAAGAGATCCCATTATTGGTGCCCTTAACACGCACGGAGGCTCCGGGCAGAACAGCGCCATGTTCGTCTTTAACAACGCCATTCACAATCACATCTTTATTCCGGCTGATGATGATGAGCCCGCCATCTGTAATGGAAAATCCCAGGTTGGTGTGGCTCAGCAGGGATACCAGTACATCATTTACGCTCGTATTGTTTACATTCATCGTAACATCCTTGTTAACCGGGACATAAGAGGAGCTGTAAACAAAATGATAATTACTCTGCGCTTCAATGATCTGCAAAACCTTGGAGAGTTTTGTTTTCTTTACATCAAGCGAAATTTTCTCCTGCGAAAAGACGGAGGCAGAAACATTAAGGCAGGTAATGAGAACCATCAGACAGGCTAACTTCATTAGCATAATGAATTTTAAGATCGCTCTATATGAAGAGCGCCCTTGCAGTAAGTAATAATAAATCATATTTTTGTTTTTTTGGTTGCATGGTTTCTGGCAGCAATCTGTTAGCGCATAACTGCCATTAATTAATCAAAGAAGAATTTGAAGGGCGGTGCGCCAACACCGTCCTTTTTTATTTCTGCTTTGAAATGAGTATTTGGTTTTCTTTTATTTCATACTTAAAGTTTTCTACTTTTTTTAAGGCATCTAATACTTCCTCAATCGTTTCGTTATTAAATGTTGCGGTAAAACGGTATTTTTCAATTTCGGGGTCTGTAAAGCTGATTTCTACATTAAACCATCTTTCCAGCGTATATTTTAGTTCTGCAAAATCCTGGTCGTATATTTCCAGGCGGTTTTTGGTCCAAGCGGTTTCTACAATGGAACTGTCTTTAATTAAGGTATAGTGTTTAATGGAAATATCGGGATGTACAGCCGCCGGCTTGAGTACATTTTGTTTTTTAGTTGTTTGAACGTCTTTATAAAAAGTTACTTTCTGACTTGGTTTTAAGGTAATGATCCCGCCGGCACCGTTTAACGATTCCATGGTAATCAGTCCTCTTATAAGCGTGGCTTCTGCCTGGCTTTCGCCGGGATAAACTTTTACATTAAAAGCAGTACCCAATACATTGATGTTAAATGCATCGGTATGCACTTTAAAAGGCTTGTCCTTATTGTGGCTAACATCAAAAAAAGCCTCTCCACGCAGGTTTACTTCTCTGCGTTCGCCGTTAAAGCCATCCATAACCAGTAATTCGCTCTGTGCATTAAGCAACACCGTTGAACCGTCTGGTAATATTATCTTTTTCTTTTCGCCACGGGTTGTTTTGAAAACCTGGGCCTTAAAGGCAGTCTTTGGATCCGTTAAATCTGAAATGTACTGTTTATATACAAAAACGGAACCGGCGGCAATCAGGAATAAAACGGCTGCAATTTTAAGCCAACTTTTAACACCATTTAAACGGAAAGTTTTATGAACCGGCCTGATCTGTTCCTGCATTTTTGCAAGCTGCGTATTTAAAGGACGTTTATTCCCGCTTAAAATAACATATAAGCTTTTTGCCTCCTGGATTACAGCTGCCTGATCGGGGTTAGATGCAATGTACCGCTCCCAATATTCAATGCAAGCCCGGTCTGCCCCTGAGCAATACAGCTGAAAGGTATTATCCACAAGAAAGTCTTCGGCATTGAAATGACTTCTATTGTTCATCTTTATATCTGGCTTTTATATATCAGTGCCAGAAAGAATACTTTTTTCCTAAGAAAATTTTGTTTTTTTTCAAAAAAAAGAACAACACCCCATAAATACTTCAGAAAAGCACTTTTTTGTATTGCCAAAACCACAACAACCCCAACAAATACACAGCCTCAACAGGGATTATTTAAAAGATTAACCGGCCCGCAGCGCTTTTCTCAAAATTTTGAGTGCATCGTAAATGGTATTGTAGGCTGTTTTAATACTTTGATTGCTTTGAAGGGCAATTTGTTCATAACTCATGCCCTCGAAAAATTTGAGGTGAATAAGTTGTTTCTGTTTAAAAGTGAGTTTTTCGAGCGCCTGTTTCAGCTGATAACGCACCAGTTCGTCGGTCTGAACTTTCACAATAAACTCCTCATAACTCATTTCCATCCACTCGCCCGCTGCCCCGGCATTAAACAGCGCGTCGTTGATTTTTCTTTTGCGCTCGAGCATACGCAACAACTTCCTTTTCAGAAATGTTCTTAGGTATGCTTCTACGTTATCTACACGGCATAATGTTTCGTGCTTTTCCCAAATTGTAATAAAGACAAGATCTGTTGCCTCGCTTGCTGTATCTGCATTTGCACAAACCCGGATACCAAAATTGACCAGTGCATAATACAGCTCTTTATACAAATCGAAAAAAGCATCTTTATCGCCCGCGCGAATACGTTCCCACAATAAATGATGCGCTAATTTATGATTCATAAGTTTTGTTAGTGATAAACAATAATAACTAAAATCAGTCACAAATCATATCATCATCAACACTTTAGTGTATAAAATCCGGCTAAATAAAAAATATTTACATCTAATTATGTAACTTTTAAAAAAATGGGCGACATATGAATAAAAAACGATTGGATTTTGAAAAAAACACCATTAGAAATTGAATTTGAAACCAGACTTAAAGACAATAAAGGGCTCATCTATAAAATATGCAGGATGTACGCGTATTCCGACGATGATATACAAGATCTTTATCAGGATATTATAATTCAATTGTGGCGATCTTATCAGAAATTTAGAGGAGAAGCCAAATTCAGCACCTGGTTATATCGTATTGCGCTTAATACGGCCATTACAAGTTTAAGAAAACAGAAAAGACAAGTTTTAACCTCCGATTTATCCGTTCAGG
>JASLGV010000514.1 GCA_030149995.1 Pedobacter sp. | reverse complement strand
CGAGGCTGTTTTTATAACTGGCATTAGATAAAATCGATTCGTACTCCGTATTAAAAAAGCGATCGGCCTGTGCTTCTATCCAGTTAAAGGCAATTTTCTTTTTTTGGTTTTTTTCTTCCTGCAATCCTTGCTGGTATGCATCATATTGGTCGTCGTATGTATGCCGGACACTGTCGTAATCTGCAAGGGTGTCTGTTCCTGCCGACATTTCATAATCAGTGTAATCTTCTTGTTTTGTAGCAGGCTGAGCAATTTTTTTAGCTGCTTTTTTATTGGTTTTTAATTTTTTGCCATTTTTACGATTTACAGTCGTCTTTTTCCCGGTCTGTTTTTTCGTTGTTGTTTTTACAGGCTGTTGTTTGCTTTCATCCGGAAAATCGAAGGTTGTCGGATAGGAGGCAACAACACTGTCTTTAGCTGTATAATCATCATCATACGGACTTTGATACCGGACTTCTTTGATTCCGTAACGGGCCCTGTTGGTTGAGTCGCTGAAGAAACGATCGCGAACACTGCCAATAACAAAGTAAAGGATGTCGTTGTTCCACATCATAATTCCTGTACTGTCTGATGTAACAACAGTATGCAGATTTCCTTTGGTGGTTACCGATTCTTTTCCTGAAAAGAGCTGATTAAATTTCTGGGCATCCTTGATCGGCAGTAAAAAACAATTATAGGAGATGCTGTCGGTAAGCTGGCTGTAGTAATACATGTTTTTATTCAGGTCGATGCCAATGTCGGCAACGCTTTTAAGCCTGGCTTCGGTATCAGATCCGTTCAGGGCAGCTGTATCGCCTGTTTCAGATTTTCCGGAAAGAGAATGAAGCAGCTTTTTGCCGGCAAAAGATTCGTCAAAATCTTTTACAAACATCAGTTTAAAAATATTATCGCCCTTAATGGTGGCAACAGCAAAAGCATTTGCCGGAATTTTCCTGGCCAGATCCTGTGCTGCGGCTATTTTTAAAATTAATATAAGAACGCATAGAGAAACGAGTCTTTTCATGGGTAAGTGATTGTTTTATAGATGTATCGTAATGTTTATCGGTTAAGGTGATAGTTGTATCCGGTTGGAAATGTTGACCGTTCCGTTGATCAGATCCAGGATACTGCTTTTGAGCATAACCGCCTTTTGGGTTTTAGATAAGTTGGCCAATGGGTTACTGATGCTCGAAACAGGACGTTCAAAACGGTAAATACTCGTATACATAGCTGTTTTGAAAACAGTTTTATCCTGATTTTTTAATTTGCTGTAAGCTTGCTTTGCATCATTAAGGGGTTGATATTGCCTGTTAAATATGCCGGTGGTTTTGTTGTAACTGTAAGAAGAATTATTGGTGGCTTTAATTTTTTGTTTGGCAAGTATATCCTTGGTCAGGTTGTTGATATTAGAAATATCCTGGAAAGAAAAACCGATGGTGGCTACATAATTGTTAAAGTCTGTACTGGTTTTTACCTGGCTGATGCCGGGTGTTTTGCGCAGATAAGCGGCGGCTTCGTTTAGTTGCTGCACAATTTTTTGTTTGCTGGGTACCCGGTAACCGTTAATGCTATCGGCCAGCATAATAGACGCTACTTTGGTTTTACTTTCGCTCAGGTTGATGGTTAAAATCACGTCGCCCGAGCCATCGTTTTTCAGGTTAATTTCTTCAATCACCTGAAAGCAGGAACTCAGAAAAGGTATTAACAGAAAGAATAGCAGTAGTTTACATGTTTGATTTTTATTCATACCGGTAGATTGTGGAATAAAATCCAGTGCACAGCACAAGTTATTGCCTGAATGATGTATGCGAAAATAGGATTTTAAAAAATTATATTACCAAAAATAATACCAGATCCGTAATGAATGATAACAATCCTTGTCGTAAAATTAGCAGTAAACACTTGTATGTTATCGATTTCTGAGTGCACCAAAGCAGTTGAAAGCAATGCATTTACAATATCAGCGTATGCAGAAGCAAGTTGTTACCAGCAGGTAAAACAACGAACCAACGAACACAGGATCTGGCGATCCCATAAAGAGAAGATTATTTGGGGGCATTGACGAAAAGATGTTGTCACCCTGGTTTTTACAGTAGCAAATCTATTAATTATGCCGCCTCTTACAAGGAATTTATGGCCAGGCAACCAAATGTAAAGCTGTAACAGCCAAAATGAGGTTTTATTTTTACCGTATATATCATTCGTAATTAGAATTGTTAACGAATAAAGGGGAAATTGGTATGATATATCATCTTGTTTTAAGCATTTTAGTATAATTTTTGTAAAAAAGGGATGAAATAAGCAGCGGTTGTTTTGTTACTTATTTGTTACCTTTTAGTACTGTTGCCGCTGTAATTTATTGTTTATAAGTCTCTTTGTGCGTTTAGCTGTTTTTTTCTTAAATGACAAACTATCAGTTAATTGTCAATATAAGCATAAGATGGTGGTAAAAATACCTACGCTATAGCTAATTTTTTATCTTTGTGATCGGTTTTTACAACAACACAAGCATGAAAAAAAGTGCCATCA
>JASLGV010000491.1 GCA_030149995.1 Pedobacter sp. | reverse complement strand
TTATTTTGGCCAGTCGCAAATTGATTACGGAACTGACGCACAAAAAGCAGAGCGTACTGCATACATTCACCGCTGGAACCTGGTACCAAAAGATACCAATGCTTATAAAAGAGGTGAACTGGTTGAACCGGTAAAACCAATTGTTATTTACATTGACCCGGCAACACCTAAAAAATGGGTACCTTACTTAATTCAGGGGATCAACGACTGGCAGGTTGCTTTCGAAGCTGCCGGCTTTAAAAATGCCATTATTGGTAAGGAAGCACCAAGCCCGAAAGAAGATCCGGCATTTAGCGTAGAAGATTCGAGATACTCGGTGGTACGTTATTTTGCATCAGATATTGCCAATGCATATGGACCACACGTGAGCGATCCACGTACCGGACAAATTTTAGAAACACACATCGGATGGTATCACAACGTTATGAACTTACTGCGTAACTGGTATTTTGTTCAGACAGCAGCAATCAATCCGGCAGTTCGTAAAGCGAAATTTACTGATGAGCAAATGGGCGAATTGATCCGTTTTGTGTCTTCACACGAAATTGGTCACACCCTGGGTTTACCACACAACTTTGGTTCAAGCTATGCATACCCGGTAGATTCATTACGTTCTAAAACCTTTACAGATAAACACGGTACCGCACCTTCTATCATGGATTATGCCCGTTTTAACTACATTGCACAACCAGGCGACGGGGTAACGAACTTACACCCTCAAATTGGCGAATACGATAAATGGGCAATTAAATGGGGTTATTCTTGGATTCCAGGAAACTTATCACCAGAGAAAGAAAGAGAAGTATTAGATAAATGGACCTTGAAAAACGCAGGTAATCCTTTATACTTCTATGGCCGTCAGGGTACAAGCATCGATCCAAGATTACAAAGCGAAGATTTAGGTGATAATGCCATGAAAGCAAGTACTTATGGTATTGCCAACTTGAAACGTATTTTACCGAACGTAGAGAAATGGACATACCAAAAAGGTAAAGATTACAGCGATTTAAGAGAGATTTATACCGAAATTATCGGACAGTTTAACCGCTATATGGGCCATGTTACGGCAAACGTTGGTGGTATGAGCGAAAACTTTAAAACATACGATCAGTCGGGACCGGTATACACTTATCTGCCAAAATCCAAGCAGAAAGAAGCCATTACTTTCTTTAACCAGCAATTGTTTACCACCCCGCTTTGGTTAATCAGCAATGAGCAGTTATCAAAATTTGATAACGGAACCTTGTTAAACCGCATTAAAGGTGTTCAAACCGGTACACTAAACAACGTGTTGTCGGCTTCCCGTATTGCACGTTTACTGGACAACGAAACTAAAAACGGTACGGCAAAAGCATATACCTTGCCAGAGTTATTTACAGATTTACGTTCTTCTATCTTTTCTGCAACCAGACCAGATGCATTTAAGAGGAACTTACAAAGAGCATACGTAGATCGTCTGGAAAACCTGATGACAAAAGAAACAGATCTTCCTCCAGGTTTCCCGGCAGAGGCAGCTGCAAGTTTTGGTATGACACCGATTAATGTAAATCTTTCGGATATAAGACCACTTGTAAGAGCAGAGCTGAAAAGCCTGCTGGCAGCAACAAAGGCAAAAGCAGTTGCCGGCGATGCGGTTACAAAAGCACACTACGAAGACCTGAGCATCAGAATTAAAAATGTACTCGATCCGAAGAAATAAAATTTATTAACTAAATGATAAAACGAAGTAAATCTAATATGATTTACTTCGTTTTTTAGTTTTAGCCCATTCTGTTTATGAAAAGATTGTTGTTTTTATCGTTATTGTTGCTGCCCGTACTTATGGTGTGTGCGCAACAAACAGATTCTGTAACTTTTGTTAAAGCCAAATGGGAGAAAAGACGCCTGGCCCGGGGCGTAAAATTATTTACCCATCATTTTGCAGATAAAAACCTTTTTAAGGCCAATCAGTACATTTCTTTTGTTGAAATGAAGAACAACGGCCGAAAAGTTATTGCTGAAATTGCCGCCGATAAAAAAGCACTGCTGGAGGTGGCAGCTTTTGCAACGGATCACGATGCGCTGGCCGCTGTTAATGGGAATTTTTTTGATGTTAAAAACGGTGGATCGGTTGATTATATTAAAATTAAGGGGAATGTAATCAGCCATAATCTGCTTAATAAGGAGCATACACGTGCAGCCCATCAAAAAGCGGCTGTTTTAATAGATAAAGGGATTCTGCGCATTGCAAAATGGGATGGAACAGATACGTGGGAAGATCGTTTACCTGCTGAAGACATTATGCTAAACGGTCCTCTTTTACGTTTAAATAAATCCAACGAAGTTTTAGACAGCAGCGCATTCAATCGTTTGCGGCACCCACGTACCTGTGTGGGAATAAAAGAAAACGGGCATTTAATCCTGCTAACGATTGACGGGCGGAATGAAAATGCCGATGGAATGGCTTTGCCTGAATTGCAGAAAATTATGCAATGGCTGGGATGCAGCGATGCCCTTAATTTTGATGGTGGCGGTTCCACAACGTTATGGGTACAAAATGATGGCCTTAACGGGGTGGTAAATCATCCTTCTGATAATAAAAAATGGGATCACGAGGGGAGTAGAAAGGTGGCCAACGTAATTCTAATTAAAAAGAAATAAACTAATTTAGGCCGGAATTAATTTTTGTTATTACTGATGATAAAAAGAATATATTTTGTTTTAATTGCCTTTGTAGCTCTTGCTTCGGGTTGTAACAACCGGACCAAGTCTACAGATGCAACTTTACGTACGTTTACATTTGCACCGGTTAAAGGCATCCGGTATGAAGAGGTGAAAAGGCGTTTCGGAAATGGCCTTTCTTTTAATGAGGACGGATTTATGCAGGAACCTTCGTGGATTATAGAAGTTGCGGCAGAAGATACGATGCTGGCATACAGTCCGCAGAAAAAAATAATGCAACGGTTTTACCTGCAGTACGACCATGGCGATGTATATAATTTTGCAGAGGAATTTTTCAGGGTAAAGCACATCAGCAAAGACAGCCTGGTTTTTCAACGCATTCAGGTAGACGGGAAGGTAATTGCAAAAGATATGCGTTCGGATGTAAACATGACTTTCTATGCGCAGAGTTACATTAAAAACAAGCTTAAAACCACGGCCGCTGAACTGCAAAAACCAACCACTGCCGATACGGTTTTTATTAAACAACGGTCGGCAGAAGTAAATGCCGATACAAGCATGGCATACGCTGCACGGGTACCTGTACAGTTTGTTCCACGAAGTAAAATTGTAACCGTCGAAAAACTGAGCACGGTCGATAAACTATCGAAAAGAACGGCTGCTTATGATTACATGTTTCCGCAGTATAAAATAACCATTGACCGGGCATACAGAGATTTTTTTTACCAGTGCCAGGCCATTGTAGATTATAGAGGAAACATCCATATTTTAGGTGTAAACGGTGTGTTGCCGGAGATGGCCGAAAGCCGGAAAAAAGTAGCACAGGCAGTGGCCGATGTGTATGTAAAAAACCTTTTTCAGGTCGTTCCCGGAACCACATTGGGAATTGCCCACAACAGCAAAATAACGCTTAATCTAATTGGTAAGGCGATTAAAAGCCCTTAATAATCTGTTGTTTATAAAGTATTAACGCTAAAATAATATTAAAAAATATTTTGATTTTAAAATATAAAACCTACCTTGCAGACTTAATTTTTAATATTTAATACAATGCAAGAAGGCACAGTAAAATTCTTCAATGTAACTAAAGGTTTTGGCTTTATTATCCCTTCAAACGGTGATAGCGAAATCTTTGTTCATTCAACAGGTCTTATCGACGAAATCCGTGAAAACGACAAAGTACAGTACGAAGTTGCTAACGGTAAAAAAGGCTTAAATGCCGTTAATGTGAAAGTAATTTAATTTATTATCATATTTACTGGAAGAGGCCGTATCACACACCTTGTGATACGGCCTCTTTCATGGAAGACCTTTTTATTCCGCCTCTTTTTCCTGCAAATAATTCCTTATTCAGATCGCTGTTGCGCAGGACTATTTCAAACTATTTATGCAGCATTTTTCTCCTTAAATAAGAGTCAATAAACAGCAAAACAATAATAAGATCTACAGCGATAAAAGCATAGATGAACGTAGCGTTTAAAAACTTATCTATCTTCAGGTCTATGTTAAAATTCATTTGCCCGAAAGTAAAATCTGTTTGTTTAATACAATACCCGATAATAAAAAGGAGCGAGCAGATAAAAAAGCCGCTGATGGCATAAATAATCTTGTTATTTACTTTTGTTTTCAGCGTAACGGGGGCATGTTCAGTTGCAATGCTTTCCATTACATTCCGGGTAAAAGACATAGAAGGCTCGTCGAGATCGATATCCTGAAGCGAATGATTTAATTTCGAAAGCACTTCGTATTGCCGTTTTACTTCAGCATTCGATTTGATTGCCAGCTCAATGGCTTGTGCTTCCTGCTCGTTAAGCAGGCCATCCATGTAATCCCAAAGCTGTTGTTCTGTTATGTTCATAGCAACTCCTTTACTTCATCTTTTAACAAATATTGTAATTTTTCTTTTAGCCGCTGCCGCGCCCTGAATAATTTGACCTTTACAGTAGAAGCCTCCATGCCCATGGCTTCGGCTATTTCTTCTAAACTCTGTTCTGCTTTATAAAAAAGCGTAATAATCGTTGCATCATCCGGCAATAGCTGATTAATGGCCTGATCCAGAAAAGCATGGCTATTTTGCCGATCATAAGCCGTTGCATTAAAGGAGGAGGTGTGATTTTCAAGTTCTAAAAAAACAGCTTCATCATGGATGGAGTTTGTGTCCAATCGCTTTTTACGTAAAAATGTCATGGCTGTTGTATACGTAATACTGTATAGCCAGGTACTGAACCTGGATGTTTGCTTAAAGGCCCCGAGGGCTTTGTAAGCTTTAACAAAACAATCCTGGGCAATTTCTTCGGCATCCTCCCGGTTTTTAGAAAAGCGCAAGGCCAGCGTAAAAACAAATCGCCGATGCCTTTTAACAAGCAGGGCGTATTGCCCGGTATGCCCCGAAAGTATTTGCTGAATTATTTCTAAATCTGGAATTTCTTGCGCCATCTCTATGGTTTAAGACAACACAGCCGGTAAAAAGGTTACAGCCAAATTAATGAGAAGCAAAAAACTTTAATCCCGCTATCGAAGCAATAAGTGTACAGATAAAAAAGATACGCCAGAAGGTAGCCGGTTCATTAAAATAAATAATGCCGATAATTACGGTACCAATGGCGCCGATTCCTGTCCATACAGCATAAGCAGTACCCATGGGCAGGGTTTGGGTGGCTTTGTTTAACAATAAAAAGCTTAGTGTAATGCATATAAAGAAGCCAATGCTCCATTTCAGGTTGCTGAAATTGTTAGACATTTTCAGACAGGTTGTAAAGCCAACTTCAAATAAGCCCGCAATAATTAAAATAATCCAGTTCATAGGTTAAATTTTTCTGCCGCAAAGATAAGGAGGCCAGCTAAGACGGCATTTTACAAATGTTAAAAAATAACTTATTTTACATCTGTACGAATCCTGCTTAAAGTAACCTGTGTAACCCCCAGATAAGAGGCAATGTGTTTGAGCGCAACCCTTTGGGCCAGTCCGGGTGTATGCATTATAAATTCGGCATATCTTTCTTTGGCTGGTTTAAACAGGCGGTCTATCAATCTTTTTTCTGTCGAGATCAGCTCCTTTTCGGCAAGCTTTCGCCCCCAGTTGGCTATCTCAATATTGTCTGCATAGAGCGAAATCAGATCGGCACATTTTATTCTGTAAAGACGGCTGTTTTCAAGAAGTTCAATGCTTTCATATCCCGGTATATTGTTTATATAGCTGTTGTAAGAAAACAGAAGGTCGTTATCCTGCCCGAACCAGAAGGTTATTTGTTGATTTTTTCCATCAGAATAGGCTCTTGCAATGCCGCTTTCAATGATGTAAAAATAAGGTGCAATCTTTCCTTCCTGTATTAAAACCGATCCCTTCGGGTAATTTACATGTGTAACATGCTTTGCAAGCAACTGGATGGCTTGTTCGCTCAGGGAAGAGAAGGCCGGTATATTTTTAAGTTTGCTGTGCATGGAATATTTTGGTAAATATAAATAAACCTGCAGGCAGATTACGATAACAGAAAAAAAAGTACAAGTTGCTGTAACCTGAATAAAAATGATGTAGTCATAATACACAGAACGCGTTTCGATAAATAGAATGTTTAACAATAAAGAAATAAAACTATGAGTGGAGAACTGGTTGTAATAACGATGTTCCTGAGTGCCTTCGGGATGGTATTTGGCATCAGATATTTAATTAACAAAGAAAAAATGGCTATGATTGAGCGCGGTATTGATCCGGGGGTTGCCAAGCCTAAATTACGTGCCCCAATGCCTTATTTGAGCTTAAAATTTGGATTGCTGCTGGTTGGCTTAGGTGTGGGATTACTTGTGGCACTTTTTACCGTGCGCGGTGTTTTTGTAAATGGCATACCACACAATGAAGAAGGACAGGCAGCAGCGATTTATTTTGGTTGCCTCGGTATTTTTGGCGGGTTGGGTTTAATTCTTTCTTTCCTGATCGAAAAGAAAGCCATCGATAAACCATAGAAAGAACGATTTTAAAAATTAAAGCCAGCTTGTTTAAAGCTGGCTTTTTTTATTTATTGCGGTTTGTTGATGATGGCAACCGTTAAACGGCTTACGCAGTTCATTTTACCGCGATTGTTGTAGATTTTAATTTCCCACACGTGTGTTTTGGCTCCAATATGAAGGGGTTTGCAAATACCCGTTACAAGACCGTCTTTTACCGGTCGTAAATGATTGGCATTTATTTCAAGCCCCACGGCCATATATTTATCCGGATCTACGCACATATAAGAAGCAATACTACCCAGCGTTTCGGCCAGTACCACCGATGCACCGCCGTGTAAAATGCCTGCCGGTTGGTGTGTGCGTTCATCAACAGGCATGGTTGCCGTTAAGCCATCGGCGGTTATTTCTGTAAATTGTATATCCAGTAAGCCACCTAAATGATTCTTAGGCCGGTTGTTAAGTTCCTCAACACTAAAATCTTTAAACCACATGATAACGTTCCTTTAAAATATTAATATGGTGTAAAACATGACCTGCAATAACATATAATAATGCTTTTACAGAAATTCCATTGCCAGAGGCAATTCCTTTGCGGCTCATTTCTTCTTCATTAAGCGAGCGGAAGAGGTATAAGTTGGCTTTTCGTAAAGCTTCAAACTCTGCTGTCAGGTCCTCTAAAGAACGCGCAGAAAAACGTGCCTGGTTTACATAGTCATTTTCATCAAAACCTGGCTGAACCTGCTGTTCATTACGGGCAAAAGCAGCTAAGCGGTAAGTCATTACCCGCTCGGTATCTATAATATGGCCAAGCATTTCTTTCAAAGTCCATTTTCCGGGCGCATAAGCATAATTTTCACGTTCCTTGTTGTTTAGAAACAAAAGCGGAACGCTGGTTGCCTGGCTTTCGAGAACCTCGAAAATATGCCCTTCTATTTGCTGAATATAGGTTTGTACAACTTTCGGATATTGGTTAGGCTGTGGTTGGTTCATAGGTCATGCTGCTTTTTAAGATGATTCTAAAAGTGGTTCCTTTGCCAATTTCTGAGTCTTTTACAAAAATTTCGCCACTGTGGTAATTTTCAACGATCCGTTTGGTTAAAGAAAGTCCGAGGCCCCACCCACGTTTACGCGTGGTGTAGCCCGGTTGAAAAACCGCATCGAATTTTGATCGCGAAATTCCCTTTCCTGTATCAGTTACATCAATAAAGACCTGTTCTTTTGCCAGGTTTTCGGTTATTTTAATTGAAATGGAACCCTCGTTTTCTATGGCGTTGGCGGCATTTTTAAGCAGGTTTTCCGTTACCCAGTCAAAAAGCGGAACATTCAGCATGGCGCGTACCTGTTCATCGCCCGTAATGCTGAATTTTACTTTATCTGAAGTACGTACTTTAAAGTAATCTACAAAATTTTTGATGACCAGGTAAACATTGTGGTCTTCCAGTACCGGTTTGGATCCGATTTTAGAAAAGCGGTCTGTTATAATTTCGAGGCGCTTAATATCGTTTTCCATTTCGGCAATCAAGGGATCTTCTTCTGCATCAAATTTCGACTTCATCAGTTCCGTCCAGGCCATGAGAGAGGAAATAGGGGTGCCCAGCTGGTGGGCTGTTTCCTTCGCCAGCCCGACCCATACATGGTCTTGCTCATCTCTCCGCGCCGAACTGAATGCGGCATAAGCAGTAAGAAGAAACAGAAAAATAACCCCCATCTGAATGTACGGAAAGTACCTGAGCTGGGTAAGGATAAAAGAATCCTTATAATAGGCAAATTTCTTTTCGCCAAAAATATCCATGGTAGCAGGCTTATGCTGCTTTTTCATTTTCTTTAATTCCCTTACAAAATAAAGGCTGTCGTATGTTAACTTACTGCCAAAAGGATACCAGGTTTTGGTGCTGTCTAAGCCAATAGAAGTAAGAATGGATCCGTTGGCATTTACCAGGATTACGGGCATTTTGGTGTTTTCCCTTACCGTTTCAATAACACCATTATATAGATCGTTGTCCATTAAAAGCATGGATTGTTCGGTAACTTTTACCCAGAGCTGGAACTGGTTGGCTTCTTCACGTTCCATTTTTTTTACGAAAGAGTCCGTATAAAAAACAGAAGCGATGCCAATTAAGATGGCAAAAATGAGAAGAAAAAACTTCCAGCGGCGTTTCTTTTGATAAGGGTTCATGCTTTGGTTTGCCAAAATACAATAACAAAACGAAAAAAACATAAAAAACATATCTTTGCATGGTCTTGAATTTTTGTGCTTTTACACAAAGCAGGCACATACAATAAGCAATCATGGATAAAAAAGTTAGAGTAAGATTTGCCCCAAGCCCTACAGGCGGCTTGCATTTAGGTGGTGTACGCACTGCATTATTTAATTATTTGTTTGCAAAAAAACACAACGGAACTTTTGTGTTGCGGGTTGAGGATACAGATCAGACCCGTTTTGTAGAGGGAGCAGAAAGTTATATTGTAGATTGCCTCAGCTGGTGTGGTATTAATCCAGACGAAAGTCCGGAAAAACCAGGTGCTTTTGGCCCTTACAGGCAAAGTGAGCGCAAACCTTCTTACCGGCCTTATGCAGAGCAACTCATTCAGGATGGCCATGCTTACTATGCTTTCGATACACCCGAAGCGCTGGAAGCAAAAAGAAAAGAAGTTCCTAATTTTCAGTATGGGCAGGCTACACGTATGCAAATGCGGAACTCTTTAACCTTAACAGATAAAGAGGTGGCAGACCTGCTTGCTGCACAAACTCCACACGTAATCCGGATTAAAGTACCTGAAAAAGAAGTGGTTCATTTTAACGACCTGATTCGTGGCGATGTAAGCTTTGATACAGACCTTGTAGATGATAAAGTTTTATTAAAGGCTGATGGAATGCCTACATACCACCTGGCTGTGGTGGTAGATGATAAGGCCATGGAAATCAGTCACGCTTTTAGGGGCGAAGAATGGCTGCCGTCTGCACCTATACATATTTTACTTTGGAAATATCTGGGCTGGGAAAGTGAAATGCCTCAATGGGCACACCTTCCGTTAATCTTAAAACCAGACGGACATGGAAAACTGAGCAAACGCGATGGCGATCGTTTGGGCTTTCCGGTATACGCCATGAACTGGACCGATCCAAAAACGGGCGATGTAACCAAAGGCTTTAAAGAGATGGGCTTTTTACCCGAGGCATTTATAAATATGCTGGCACTTTTGGGCTGGAACGATGGTACCGAACAGGAAATCTTTAGCCTTGCGGCGTTAGAAGAAAAATTCTCGGTAGACCGGATCAGCAAGGCCGGCGCAAAATTTGATTTTGAAAAAGCCAAGTGGTATAACCACGAATGGATCAAACAATCGGCCGCCAGTCATTTACAGCCAGTTGTTAAAGCATTGTTAGGTGCCGAAGGTATTGAACCTGAAGATGCATTTTTGAATACCGTTATTGATTTAATTAAAGACAGGTGCACGCTGTTGAGTGATTTCCCTGCGCAGAGCCGGTATTTTTTCCAAACGCCTGATGCATACGATACCGCTGCGGTTAAACCAAAGTGGACCCCGGAAAAAGCCGATTTTTTTAGTGCTTACGCAGCGGGAATCCAGCTTACCGATGCCGTTTCTGCCGAAGCTGCCTTCAAAGCACTGGCCGAAGAAAAAGGATTTAAACCCGGAGAACTGATGTTGCCGTTCAGGATTATGCTGGTTGGTGGCAAATTTGGTCCAGGTGTTTTTGATATTGCCATGTTGCTCGGCGAAACAGTTGTTAAAGAAAGGGTTGAAAAAGCTATTGGGATTTTTAACTTTTAATACTACATTAGTTAATAAATTGAAATTGAACCAAATGTTAACCAAATAGAATAAGTAGCTGTCTTTTATAAACAGCTACTTATTTAGAATAAATGTTATATGCAGATATTTGGAAAAGGAAGCGAAAATATTGAAGACAGCCGGGGAAGCAAGGGTGGTGGAAAAATTGCATTGGGTGGCGGTGTCGGACTTATTATAGTTGTATTAGGCCTGTTTTTTGGTAAAGACCTTACCGGTTTGGTAGATCAGTTGCCGGTACAGGAGAATGTAAACATCAAAAAAGGCTTACCGGTAGATTCCGCCGGTCTGCAAATGGCAAAAATCTTAGAATCCACCGACCTGGTGTGGGAGGCAGAATTTGAAAAATTAGGTAAGGTTTACCAACGTCCAACTCTACGTATGTTTGATGAAGGCGTTCAAACCGGATGTGGCAGTGCCAGCGCTGCGGTGGGGCCTTTCTATTGCCCCGCCGATCGAAAAGTTTACATAGATCTTTCTTTTTACGATGAATTAAGAGACCGCTTCGGTGCAGCCGGCGATTTTGCACAGGCTTATGTGGTGGCACACGAAGTGGGACATCATGTTCAAAATCTATTGGGTATATCTGAAAAATTAGACCAGGCCCGTGGTCGTATAAGTCAAACTGAATACAACCGTTTATCCGTAAAACTGGAACTTCAGGCTGATTTTTTTGCCGGCATCTGGGCACATAATGCACAGGAACTGAAAAGCCTGAAACTGGATGATGGCGATTTACAGGAAGCATTAACCGCGGCCAATGCTATTGGAGATGATAAATTACAAAAACAGGCAACTGGACAGGTAAAGCCAGATTCTTTTACGCACGGCACTTCGCAACAGCGGATGTACTGGTTTAAAAAGGGATTCGATACCGGCGATGTTAGTCAGGGCGATACATTTAATTCAAAAAATTTATAAAAAAATAAAACTTTTTTAAGCGCTCTTTGTTTATACACCTTATCGGGCGATTTAGAAGTCAGGTAAAATCTTGTTATCCCTATTATTTACTTGTTAAAAAATGATCCTTATTGTTGACGACAGGCCCGAAAACCTAATTTCATTACAGAAAGTTCTTCAGGCACATAATTTCGAGGTTGACACAGCTTCATCTGGCGAAGAAGCCTTAAAAAAAGTATTAAAAAATAATTATGTACTGATTATCCTGGATGTACAAATGCCTGATATGGATGGTTTTGAAGTTGCCGAAGCCGTTTCGGGTTTTAGCAAAGCAAAAGATACAGCCATTATTTTCTTATCGGCCGTTAATACCGAGTTGAAATTCATCACCAAAGGTTATTTAAGCGGCGGACTTGATTACATCACAAAGCCGGTAGACATCAACATCCTGTTGCTGAAAATAAAAACCTTTTACCGGATCTACGAGCAAAGCAGAAAACTGAACGAAGTACAGGAAAAACTACTCGAAGAAATAGAATTCAGAAAGCAGGCCGAAAATAAAAAAGACGAATTTATCAGCATCGCCAGCCATGAACTTAAAACACCCTTAACAAGTGTAAAAGGATACATTCAGCTGTTGCACCGCAGTCTTATTAAAGACGATAAAGAAACAGCGGTTAAGCATTTGGAAAAAGCCAGCATACAGATTGAAAAATTAAATGAACTGATTGTCGATTTACTGGATATCTCAAAAATAGAAAGCGGTAAATTAAAATTCAACATGCAGCAATTTAATGCCGATAGCATGGTGAACAATGCTGTTGAAATGATGCAGCAATCCAATCCCGATTTTAAAATATCGGTTATCGGAAAGGCAGAAAAGAATATTTACGGAGATGAAATGCGGTTGGAGCAGGTGGTTATTAATTTTATAACAAACGCCATTAAATATGCGCCAGGAACCAATAAAGTACAAATTACCATAAATATACAAGATGAAAAGTTCTATCTTGCGGTAAAAGATTTTGGCATTGGTATTTCAGAAGAACAGCAGCAGAAAATATTTGAGAAATTTTACCGGGTGGAAGAAAACAGCAACCATTTTAATGGCTTGGGGATAGGTCTTTACATCTGTTCCGAAATTATAAAAAGGCATGGCGGTAGCATCGGTGTAAAAAGCCTGCCCAATGAGGGCTCTGAGTTTTATTTCATCATTCCAACAGAGGCTTCCGGTCAGAAAACCGATTAATCCAATATCTTAAACACCTAAACCAGGCAATGAAAACAACCCTTAAAAATAATTTACGCCTTGGCCTTGGCTTATCGCTGATCATTCTTTTTATTAGTTCGCTGGCTTCTTATACCAGCATCGTTAACTTAATTAAAAGTGTGGAGCTGGTTAAGCACAGTGATGAGGTAATCATTAATACAGAAAATGTTATTTCGGTTTTAAAAGATGCGGAAACCGGCCAGCGGGGTTATTTGCTAACCGGAAACAAAGCTTTTCTGGATCCATATAATGGAGCTGCCGATACTGCAGCAGCAGTTTTAAACAGAATAGAGGCCGATACAAAAGACAACCCGGTACAGCAAAAAAATATTGCAGAGCTGCGGGCGGTTATGCTGAAACGAATGGATATTTTAAAGTCGACGATCGAAATAAAATCGTTGGGCGGCGAAATAGATCATAAGGTGCTGTTTCAGGGGAAACTTTATATGGACGAGTCGAGAACCATTATCAGGAAAATGGTTAAAGAAGAAAAGGAGCTTTTGGCTATTCGTACCGAAGCCTTGAATAAACTTACTTCTTACACGCCTATACTTATTGTTATTGCAGCTTTACTGGCCATTATCATTACGCTTTTCTTCTACAGACGGGTATCAATTGACTTTGATGAACGGATGAAACTTCAGGAAGAGCTGGAGCAGAAAAAGCTGGAAATGGAGAAAAGAATTACCGCAATCAAAGAAATAGCCAAACAGATTTCGGATGGTAATTATGGTGTGCGGCTGGATGGCCGGGCAGAGGATGATCTGGGGTCTTTAGCCGATTCTTTAAATGCCATGTCATTTTCACTGAAAACATCTTTCGATGCACTTGCAGAAAATGAGTGGCTCCAAACCGGAGTAGCCGGCTTAAACGTAAAGATGGTAGGCGAAAAAAATATATTTGCGCTGGCCAACGATATTATAGAATTTTTAGCCATTTATACCAACAGCCAGATAGGTGCTGTTTATTTGTATAAAGACGACGGCCTTTTACACCTTAAAGGTCAGTATGCACTGCAAAAGCAGCAGCTTGCTGAGACCATTGAACCCGGATCGGGGCTCATTGGCCAGGCGGTTAAAACCAAAGAGCAGATTTTGCTTACACAAGTACCTCAAAATGAACTGACGGTGAGCTTTGCTTCGGGTAAGATTACACCTAATCAGCTTTTGATTATGCCGATTGTGCGCAACGGGCATGCAATAGGGGCTTTGGAGCTGGGTAAAATAGATGTATTTACGGAGCTGGAAATTAGTTTTTTAAACAGCATTTCATCAGGTGCGGGAACAGCTTTAATTGGCGCTCAAAACCGCCAGAAACTCCAGTTGCTGCTTGAAGAGACGCAGGCACAGTCTGAAGAGCTGCAAACCCAGCACAATGAACTTGAAAGTATGAATGCCGAACTGGAAGCACAAGCTTTAAAGTTACAGGCTTCTGAAGAGGAATTGCGCGTACAACAGGAAGAGTTAATGCAAAGCAACCAGGAACTGGAAGAAAGAAGCAGTTTGCTGGAAGAAAAAAATCAGTTAATTGAAGAACGGAACATCGAGATACAAAGCAAGGCCGAAGCACTTGAGCTGAGTACGAAGTATAAATCTGAGTTCCTGGCCAACATGTCGCACGAATTGCGCACGCCACTCAATTCTATTCTGCTTTTGTCGAGGCTGATGTCTGAAAACGAAACAATTGACTCAGAACATAAAGAATATGCCGAAGTGATTCAAAGCTCCGGTCAGGGACTATTAAGCTTAATAGACGAAATCCTCGATCTTTCTAAAATTGAGGCTGGAAAAATGGAACTCGATAAAGCCAACATCCGGGTTGATGAGGTGATCGAAAACATGCGTGCCTTGTTTACGCCGCTGGCTAAAGAAAAAGGATTGGAGCTGCAGTTTGTTAAAAATCCAAATGTTCCGGAGTTTATACATACAGATAAAATGCGCCTGGAACAGATCTTAAAAAATCTGTTGTCGAATGCCATTAAGTTTACGGCAAAGGGATCTGTAACGCTTACAGTCAGTCGGGATGATGAGCTTAAAGATTTTTCTATTAAGGTAACCGATACCGGTGTGGGGATTTCAAAAGACAAACAAGCCATGGTTTTTGAAGCCTTTCAACAGGCTGATGGATCTACACGCCGCAAATTTGGCGGTACCGGTTTAGGTTTGTCTATAAGCCGCGAGCTGGCTAAATTACTTGGGGGAGAAATTACCTTGTGCAGTACCGAAGATAAAGGAAGTTCATTTACACTGGTGTTGTGGCCAGACGGTAAGAAAGAACCGGAAGTCCTGATTCCGGTTCGCG
>JASLGV010000295.1 GCA_030149995.1 Pedobacter sp. | reverse complement strand
ATACGCTGGGAAAGTGGTATGAACAGACAGTTTCAATATGAAAAAACACAAAGTCGTATTGGTGCCACCTTATGGGAAAAGCCGGAACTTTACATAGAAAACTCACCGCTGTTTATGCTTCCTAAAGTTAATACACCACTGGTAATTATGGCAAACGACGCCGATGGTGCCGTTCCATGGTATCAGGGAATTGAACTTTTTACTGGCTTACGTCGTTTAGGCAAACCCGTATGGATGCTGAACTATAATGGCGAAGCACACAACCTGGTTCAAAGACAAAACCGTAAAGACATTCAGATACGCGAACAACAGTTCTTTGATTATTACCTTAAAGGAGCCAAAGCTCCGGTATGGATGACCACCGGTGTACCAGCAACAGAAAAAGGACAAAACTGGGGCTTTGAATTAACAAACGACAAGCCTTAACATAATTCGGCTATCTTAATTTATAAAAATTGTTATCCCTTACCAGGGGTAACAATTTTTATTTTCCGGTCATCATCTTGCCTACGTGTTTCTTTAAAATACACAGTCATGAAATCTACCTGTAATCGTATATACAATTTGTATCCCAACTTTATCGAAAAATCAATCAATTCCAGATTTTTCAAACACGCAGATGTAGAAAGGTTGATTACCAAGTTACCCCCTGTTTTTATACGGGAAGAAATTGGCCAATCCTACCAAGAGCATTCTATACAACTTATTTCCTGGGGCAAAGGCCCGGTAAAGGTTTTTCTGTGGAGCCAGATGCATGGAGACGAAGCAACCGGAACCATGGCTTTGTTTGATTTGGTTAATTTTCTCCAGCAGGAAGATCCGCTCGTGAGTCTTTTATGGGAAAAATGCACCATCTACCTGCTTCCCATGGTTAATCCGGACGGAGCCGCGGTCTTTAACCGCCGCAATGCCCAGCAAATAGATCTTAACCGTGATTTCCTAAACCAGGTAGCACCAGAATCAAAATTGCTGGCTCAGTGCCGCGACAAAATTAATCCGCATTTTGGATTTAACCTGCACGACCAACATACCCTCTGGAGTGTAAGCGGAACGTTTAAACCGGCAACTCTGTCCTTTCTGGCTCCTGCTGCCGATCCTGAATTAAGCATAACTTCCGGGCGTAAAAAGGCAATGCAGGTGATTGCAGATATATTCGGCGTGCAGCAAAATTATTTACCGGGACAAATCGGATTGTTTGACGATGAGCACGAAGCGCGGGCCTTTGGCGATAATTTTCAGAAAGCCGGTACGGCAACCATTTTAATTGAAGCCGGAGGTTTACAAAACGACCCTGAAAAACAGCAGATCCGTAAATACTATTTTGGATCCATCATTGCCGGTCTTTATTCCATTGCCACCAATGATTACGACCATCAAGATCTGAAAAACTATTTTGCCATCCCGAAAAATACGAAACAACTTTTTCACCTCCTGCTGCACAACGTACAGTTCCATGGCGCAAGGGTAAGCATTGGTATTAATTATGAGGAATATCCCGGTCAACTGGCACAAGAAACCTATAAGGAGTACCACATTGAAGATATTGGGGATCTGCGCAACTTTGAAGCCTACGAAACGTATGATGCTGCCGGCCAGGATATGACGGGTTCAATCTGGTTAAACAAGCCTGCACATTTTGAACTTTTGCGTCAATCAGAAACAATTCTGAGCTTCGAAAATGGTAAATTATTAAAAAAACAGTACATTAAACCCCTAAATTAAAATAAATGGCATTAAGCAGAATATGGTCGGCATTTATACTGGTTGCAATTGTAGTAGCCGGTATAAAATGTTTCTTTTTTGGCCAGAGTGATATTTTTAACTGGATGGTTATTGGCAAAGCTGACGATGCTGCCAACCCGTTAAAATTAGATGGAATTATTCAAACCTGCTGGGTTTCTGTAGAGCTTTGTTTTAAGCTGATTGGTATTTTAGCTCTTTTTATGGGGTTAATGAGCATTGCAGAAAAAGCAGGCGGCATTCGTCTGTTATCCAGAATTGTAGGCCCTTTTTTCTCAAAATTATTTCCTGAAATCCCCAAAGGGCATCCTTCTATGGGCCATATGATTATGAATTTTTCGGCCAACCTGCTTGGACTGGATAATGCAGCAACTCCTTTTGGTTTAAAAGCGATGGAAAGCTTGCAGGAACTGAACCCAAGTAAAGATACGGCTTCAAACTCGCAGATTATGTTCCTCTGCCTGCATGCCGCAGGTTTAAACCTCATTCCGGTAAGTGTAATTGCCATCCGTGCTTCGCAAAACGCATCCAATCCGACAGATATTTTTATTCCCTGCCTGATTGTAACCTTTGTAGGAACCATTGCGGCCATGCTGATCGTTTCCTTCAAACAAAAAATAAATCTTTTACAACCGGTTATTATTGGCTGGATACTGGGGCTTTCCTTAATTATTGCCAGTCTGGTATGGTACATCACATCGCTGAATGCCGAAGGCATTAAATCTTTTTCTGGCATACTCAGCAACGGCCTGATCCTGCTGGTCTTCTTTCTCATTATTATTGGTGCACTTTACAAAAAGATTGATGTTTTTGATTCCTTTATCGATGGTGCTAAAAACGGATTTGATACAGCCATTAAAATTATTCCTTACCTGGTTGGAATGCTGGTTGCCATTAGTATGCTGCGTACAAGTGGTACTTTCGATGTTGTTATTAGTGGTATTAAAAGCTTTTTTGCTTTTTTGGGTGCCGATACCCGTTTTGTAGAGGGTTTGCCAACAGCCTTAATCAGACCTTTAAGCGGTGGTGCGGCCAGAGGTATGATGGTGAGTACCATGGAAACCTACGGGGCAGATTCCTTTGCCAGCAGGCTGTCTGGTATATTCCAGGGCGCTTCTGATACTACTTTTTATGTAATTGCCGTTTACTTCGGTTCTGTAAGCATTAAAAATACCCGTTATGCAATTGGCAGCATGTTGCTGGCTGATCTGGTGGGCGTTTGTACAGCCATTGCCATGGCCTACCTGTTTTTCGGATAATAAATTACTACACATAGAAAAAGCGCAGATACATCTGGTACCTGCGCTTTTTCATTTCTTTTGTTTAAATATTAAGACAACGAAGTCTTACCGCCTACCGGCGATATTCTGCTGATGATTTCGTTGATGGCATCTGCATCAATAATGGTATGTTTTGAACTGCGCCAGGTAGCAGACTTTTCATCCATCCAAATACAGAAAGAATGATATCCTTCTAAAATTACGGCATAAGTTTCATGAAAGTCGTCTTGTATACGCATGCAAAACCCTTTAAATGTTTTGCCTTTAACAATGAATTGAAGCGTTGAATAATTACTTAACATGGCTCAATGGTTTTTGGTAAAGATACAACATAAAAGCCCCATCTAATGTTTCGTTAATTTTAAGAAATCATCAAATATCTGCACATGCATTGCTAACCTATGTTCAGCATGTTTGAATAGCCTTTAGCTATTAAACGGTTTTTAGCCGGTAAAAATATCTCGCACTGCAAATTTAAAATGGTTTTACCCCTTTTAACAATGGCTGTTCTTGCCAGCACCTCTTCACCTTCTGCAGCCGGTGCAAAATAATCAATGTAATTATTAACGGTGGTATAGCGGTCGTTTAAGCCCATGGTATAAACAGTGGCCCCAATCAGGTCATCAATAATGCCAGCGGTTGCACCACCGTGCAAAATCCCATAAGGATTGGTCATCTCCTTACGTACGGTGTACCGGCATTCCAGTACGCCATACTCGGCCTTTAATAAAACCGGTGCAAGCCAGTTCATAAAATGCGAAGGTGATCCCGTTACCACCTGGTCTATGTAAATCCGTAGCGCATCCAAACGCTCATCGCTTAACGATTTTTCCATGGCACAAAGGTAATAAATGACTGGAAGTAAGCAGCGGCTTTCTACTTACTTCAAACCTGAACACCCGATTAAAAAGGAACAATCATTTTAAAACTCATATTACGGCCCATGTTGTAAATCCCCGTACGTCCGCCGGGACTTTCATTGTAATACTCAAAGTATTTAAGCCTGTTCAAATTAGACTGATAGGCTTTATCGAAAATATTATCACATTGTATAAAAATATCAAAGCGGGTTTTTCCTGATTTATTCTTTACGCTGGTTCCCAATCCAATGTTAAACAGGGTATAACCCGGCGTATAGGTTTCGGTATCATCTAAAGACATATAACGGTTCTGTGCTGCATTAAATGTAGCATCAAAACGAAGATAAGCATCTTTTAAAACGGCAGATTCTTTAAGTGGCATGAGTTTAAGCGAAGACCGGAATTGTAAAGGCGGAATAAGCGGCAGATAGC
>JASLGV010000334.1 GCA_030149995.1 Pedobacter sp. | reverse complement strand
TCGAATCGAAAATCTGCTTAAATAATTTTTCCTTTTGTTCCATTTAAGGGATTGTAATGGTATTTAGATAAAAAAAGCGTTACGTTGTTACAATATTAGGCTATTTTTTCGTTGCCGTAAAATCAAAATTTGTTACAAGCACTAAATATCGTAGTTTTACCAAATTAATTAGCCTCCAAATTATTTATATTGATGAAGAAAAACAAACTCACATTATTTATTTTCATTGCTTTAATTGCTGGTATTGGATTGGGGTATCTGCTAAATGTGAATTCAATTGATGTCTACAATCAGAAAATTCTGAATGCAGATGCCAAGGTGAAGAGCATTGAGGTAAACTTAATTAAATTAAGCGACAGTACCACACAGCAATACATACAATTGAAGGCTGAGAAAAAGGCTGTAGCAAAGATTAAGAAAGAAAATGAAGAAATACGCGAAAAGAAACTGGAGTATTTTACTCTTCTAAGCGATATTTTTCTTAGGCTGATTAAGATGATTGTAGCACCGCTGGTGTTTACCACATTGGTGGTAGGCGTAGCCAAAGTAGGTGATATTAAAGCGGTAGGCCGGATTGGCGTTAAAACCCTATCGTGGTTTATTGCCATGTCTTTGATGTCGCTCGTACTGGGAATGATTCTTGTAAATTATTTCGAACCCGGACGGCACATGAAATTACCGTTGCCGGATCACCTGGTTAATACCGGTATTCAGAAGGCCGCAGTAAGTGTTAAAGATTTTATTGCACATGTGTTTCCTAAAAGTATTGCCGAATCTATGGCAACCAACGAAATATTGCAAATTGTTGTTTTCTCTTTGTTTTTCGGTGTGGCTACAGCGGCCATTGGTCCATCGGGTGCCATTGTAATCAAAGCTTTTGATGCAATAGCGCATGTTATTTTAAAAATGACTGGTTATGTAATGAACTTTGCACCTTTAGCTGTTTTTGGTGCCATGACAGCCATTATAGCCAAGCAGGGACTGAATGTGTTAAATACGTATGCCATTTTTATCGGTGAGTTCTATTTTGGATTGGCCGTTCTTTGGGCCATTTTAATATTCTTAGGATTTTTGGTTTTAAAGAAACGTATTTTCGGACTCGTAAACGATATGAAGGAGCCTGCATTACTCGCCTTCAGTACCGCCAGTAGTGAAGCGGCTTACCCGAAAACCATGTTGTTGCTGGAACGTTTTGGCTGTAAGGATAAAATCGTAAGTTTCGTATTACCCCTGGGTTATTCATTCAACCTGGATGGCTCTATGATGTATATGACCTTTGCCTCCTTGTTTATTGCGCAGGCATATGGCATTCATTTAAGTTTCGAACAACAGATTTCCATGCTCTTAATCTTAATGCTTACCAGTAAAGGTATTGCCGGAGTACCACGGGCTTCACTTGTGGTAATTGCCGGTACCATTGCCAGTTTTAACATACCAGAAGCAGGATTGGCTTTGTTGATCGGAATTGATCCCTTACTGGATATGGGCCGTTCTGCAACCAACGTAGTGGGCAACAGCATTGCCACTGCCGTTGTCAGCAAGTGGGAGGGGGAGCTTAAAGACTAAACGGCTTTATTTATAAAAAATAATTATTTATTCATTCATATTCAAGTATCGTGTCAACCAAAGGAAAAAAAATATTTTTAGCGCTTACAATCGTCGTTCCCTTTTTAATATATTGCATTATTTACTATACGCCAATTATTAAAAATGCACCTTTCCGTTCAAAAGATTTTGTATCGCTTCAGTATCAGTGGGGGGTAAAAGATACGCTTGAAAATCACTACGATTCTGCAACAGGTGCTTATCAGTATTTGGATAACAGCGATTCTACCATCCGTAAAACGGTTTTTTTAAAGAAAGACGATATTATTTACCTGCACAACAAGGCCAATGAACTGGGTTTGTGGAATTTTCCGGATACAATTGGTACAAAAACGGCGAAATCTGCTGATGTACCCAGGTACGACCTGCAATTTAACTATAAGGAAAAGAGCAAACACGTAGTTGTATACGGCAACTTTAATGGCAATCCGAAATTACTGGATGCTGCCATGCAAATGCGAAAGCTGGTAGAAGAAACGCTGGGGCAGGCAGAGAAACGCAGCGGCAAGTAAGCGTTAATCAACAGGTTTAAAAATTTAAAAGACTTTATTAAAATGCAGTTGAAACTGTGTTTTGATAAAGTCTTTTCTTGTTAAGATAATTCCGTATATTTACGATATATTCGTAAATGTATGGAGAAATTAACTTTGCAGGAAGAAGAGGCTATGTTGGCTGTTTGGCAGATAGATAAAGGATTTATAAAGGATTTTATGGATGTTTTACCGGAGCCCAAACCACCTTATACTACTTTGGCATCTACCATAAAGAACCTTGAACGTAAAGGTTATCTGATCAGTGAAAAGTTTGCTAATGCAAATCGATATAAGGCAAAAGTAAAAGAAGTAGATTATAAAAAACGATTTATGAGCGGCTTTGTAAATAATTATTTTCAAAGTTCTTATAAAGAGCTGGTTGCTTTTTTTGCTAAGGATAAAAAAATCAGCGCCGAAGAACTTAAAGAGATTATCAACCTGATCGAGAACCCTGAAAAATAACCTGTTATGCCTCAGCTCTTCCTGTTTCTTTTCAAAATTAATCTGGTATTGCTGCTTTTTGCACTCACCTATTACCTGCTCCTCAGAAAATTAACTTTTTATAAGCTTAACCGGTTTTTTCTCCTGCTGGGGATGGTATTTGCTACGGTATATCCTTTTATAAACCTTACGGCTTTTCTAACGCAGCATACGGCCCCCGAATCTAAACTACGTGTTTGGGTACCGCAGGTTAAAGAGAACATCAATTTGTTAATGGAAGCACGTATTGCCAGTTTATGGAGCATTGCCGGGATGGTATTTTATGCTGGCTTGTGCCTGATGGCTTTGCGTTTGATTATTCAGCTCATCTCTCTTTACCGCGTACACAAAAAGTCTTCTTCTGGTGAGGTTCATAACTTTCGCGTCCGGATCTTAAACGATAACATCAGTCCTTTTACCTTTTGGCAGAATATTTACATCAATCCTGAAATACACAGCGAGCAGGAGCTGAATAATATATTGGAACATGAACACATTCATGTAAAGCAATGGCATACCGTAGATATTCTGCTGGCCGAAATAAGCCTGGTTTTTTATTGGTTCAATCCCGGGGTTTGGCTGATGAAAAGAGCTGTGAAAGAAAACCTGGAATTTATTACGGATCAAAAGATCCTGAATAAGGGGATTGACCGCAAAGTTTACCAATACAGTCTGCTGGGTGCGAGTAAAGCAGAAGCTTCTATAGCCTTGGTTAATCATTTTAATTTGAACGATCTGAAGAAACGAATCATTATGATGAACCGAAAACGTTCCTCTAAGTTCAAACTGGTTTTTTATGCAATCTCTGTTCCTTGTTTGCTGATGCTTACCCTGGCTTTTACCTTAGACAAGGCAGTGGTGAAAAGAGAGGTGCTTAATATTACCGGCATTAAACCGGTTGCTTATAAGCCAGAAGCGCTTAAATTGGTTAACAATGTGCCGGCAAAAACAGCACTGAAAACCCGTTTACATGTGTTACAGGTACCACAAAATACAGTACCTGAACCAGATTCTGTTAAGGTGATAACTTTTTTTGCCCCGACGGCCGATACAGTTGAACAAAAATCACCTAAAACCGTTACCATTAAATATGTAGGCGCATTTAAAACGAGCCCTGAAAGTATGGCCCACCGGGATTCCGTATTGAAAACAGTGGAAGAAATGGTAAAAGGTGTGCTGGTCGAACAAAAAAATACACCTTCTGCGCCCGTTATTATTGTAAAGCGTAGAGAGGGAATGCCTCTTCTCGTGGATTCTGCTTACAACCTTATTGGAAAACCCGTTTCAAAAACCAGCAGACCTGAAGAGATTGTTGGCCCCGGTCAGATTAAAAGCATAACCGTTACGGGCTATGGAACCCGTAAGGTTATGAACATTGAAACGGTTGCACCTCCTAAAAATTAAAGGCTGTTTTTAACATGGCCATCCGGCCCTGAATTTTATAGCTGCCCCTGGTAAAGGAGTTTGAAGACAAGTAAACAGCTTCGTAGCTTTTAATGTTACCGATGTTGGTTAATCCAAATTCAAGATCTGTTTTGATTTTTGGAAAACGGTATTTAACATTTGCATCTGTAAACAAAAACTTCAGGTTGGGTTGCTGCGGCTGAACTGTAAGCAGGTGTTCAGCTGATAAATTAAGAAAAATACTCTGCCAAACCATTAACGAAACCGTACTTTTTTGACGGAGTTGGCTGAAACTGGTTTTCAGGCTGCCATCTATTTTACTGTGATTGGAATTTACGATGTAATTTCCATTGTACGACCAGTTTAAGAATTTGCTTAGCTTGGCATCAAATCCGGCTTTATAGGTAAAACTTTCGTACTCAAAAGGAATCAGTTGGTTGTTCTGAAGGCTTTGAATCTGGGTATTTGAATAGCTGAAAGATGCATTGACAGTAGTGGTTAATGCAAAAAGGTATTTCGAAGTATTCAGCCCAAAAGAATAGTTCTTGCTGTTGTTTGGTAAAGCCAGCACTTCTCTTTGCTGTATGTTATTGTTTAAGGTATAGGCAGATATGGTATTAAACGTGGTATATTGATAACCCAACTGTACGTTAAAGAAAAACATCGTAATGGCTTTCCGGTAGTTAAAAGCAAGACCAGCATCATGTGTTTTACTTTCTGATATCGGCGCGTTGTTTGAAAACAGCGACCGGTAATTTTTAAGTATGGTTCCCCGGTATACATCGCTGATGTTGCCCAGCGTATTGTTAAAACCATAATTTCCGCTTACATAATTTTCGGCCGAAGTTTGATATTTCAGATTAACTGCCGGGTTAAAGAAAAAGCCTTCCTTTTTTTTATTCAGCCCGAAAGAATGGTCGTAATAGTTAATTGAATTATAGCTAATGGGACTTGTTACCGATGCCTTAAAGTTATTGTCGTTATATTCGAAGGTGGCATCTACATACGCTTTATGCTTGTCCCAGTTTAGCGCATTGGTAGCTTCCTTGTTTGCCAGCTCAATGGTTCCGTTATTTTGCTGCTTGTAGAGATCTGATTCAAGCAATTGATGCTGAAAACTATATCCCAGCCGGTAAGTATGTGTAAATTTATTTTTTACAAATGCAGTTGATGCATAGTTGTTTGTATACCAGGAGGGAAGATCTATTATCTGATTTAATGCGCTATAAGCCATTCCGCCATTTAAAATATCTGCATTCAAACCAGGTAAAATATTCAGATTTTCGGGCTGTGTGCTTCTCTGTACAAAATTATACAGGTTGATCATGTTTCCGTTTGATAATTTTTTTCTGAAGTTCAGCTCATTTGAAAAACTGAGGTTTTCCTGTTTCAACAGCTGATTTGCATTGGTGCCATTGAGGTTAAACGACGAATTAGTTCTGGTTGGCGCATAATCGATCAGCAAGGTGTTGTTTAAAAACTTACTTTCCGTATTGGCGTTGTAG
>JASLGV010000268.1 GCA_030149995.1 Pedobacter sp. | reverse complement strand
CTTTTTTATCTGCAGCTGCAGCTTCTACAATGCTGATGGCATAACCACCGCCAAGTACCGAAGCTTGTTTTAAAGTCGACTTGTTATTTACCAATACCTTACGGATTTTATAAGCCTGCGGGTTGGTTTTATAATTTGCATCAGGTGCATCGCTGTAAATGGTTGCTACGTATGTTTTACCCGCATCTAAAAAGTTAAATGCAATATTAGAAGTAAAACCTTCCGTTCCGCAAACATTCCCTACAAACCATTTATTCTTACCTTTTGCCTTACGTGCAACGGTAATATATTTTCCAGGCTCTGCTTCCAGGTATTTGCTATCGTCCCAATCTACTGCAACATCTTTTATAAACTGGAAAGCATCTAAGAACTTATTATAGGTTTCCGGTAAATCGGCTGCCATCTGTAGCGGGCTGTACATGGTTACGTACAAAGCAAGCTGGTTGGCAATGGTTGAGTTTACATGCGATTTATTTTCCGGATTGTATTTACTTACATCCATTTCGAAAATACCAGGTGTGTAGTCCATAGGGCCCCCCACCAAACGGGTAAACGGTAAAATGGTTACGTGGTTTGGCTTACTGCCACCAAAAGCCTGATATTCTGTTCCACGTGCAGACTCGTTTCCAATCAGGTTTGGCCACGTACGGGCCACACCGGTTGGCCTTACAGCCTCGTGTGCATTCACCATAATTTTATATTCAGCTGCTTTTTCAATGGCATACTGGTAGTGATTAACCAGCCATTGTCCGTAATGTGTTTCACCTCTCGGGATCATATTACCTACATAACCGCTCTTTACAGCATCGTATCCATTGGCTTTCATAAACTTATAAGCGGTATCCAGATGGCGCTCATAATTACGTACAGAACCCGAGGTTTCGTGATGCATAATCATCTTAACGCCTTTGCTTTTTGCGTAATCGCGTATTTCAGCAACATTAAAATCCGGATATGGCGTTACAAAATCAAAAACATAATCTTTTGAATTGCCAAACCAGTCTTCCCAGCCTACATTCCAGCCTTCTACCAATACCCCATCAAAGCCATGTTTAGCTGCAAAATCAATGTATTCTTTTACATGGGCGGTATTGGCCGCATGCTTACCATTTGGTTTAACTTTGGTATAGTCGGTTACACCTAATTGTACACTCGGTAAATCGTCGGTATAAGCCCAGCTGCTCTTGCCGGTAATCATTTCCCACCATACCCCAATATATTTGGTTGGTTTTATCCACGAAGTATCTTCAATTTTAGAAGGTTCGTTCAGGTTCAGGGTTAATTTTGATGATAAAATTTCCCTTGCATCGTCACTCACCATCACGGTTCTCCAGGGCGTGTGACAAGGTGCCTGCATATATCCTTTATCCCCTACGGCATCCGGCGTTAACCACGATTCGAAAACCATGTTTTTATCATCCAGGTTCAGGTGCATACAGGCATAGTTAATCAGGGCTGCTTCATGCAGGTTGATATACAATCCATCGGCTGTTTTCATCATCAAGGCTGTTTGCACGCCGGTAGGCGAAAAGCTTGTTTGTGATGCATTAGGTGTGATGGCCGATTTCATTAAACCTCTTATTTCTGATAATTTAGAAGTTGTATAATCGTATTCCTGTGTATCATAATCGCCCGGAATCCAGTAAGCAGTATGATCACCCGTCATGGCAAACTGCGTTTTCTCTTCTTTAATGATGAAATAAACCAGGTTCTTTTGCTCCGGAAATTCATACCTGAAACCCAACCCATCGTTAAACAAGCGGAAACGGATAATCATTTTACGTTGCGTAGATTTCTGGTTCAGCAATACGCTGAGTTCGTTGTAATGGTTGCGGATATCCTTTACTTCGCCCCAAACGGGTTTCCAGGTTTCATCAAAGGTTTTGTTCTCTGTACTGCTGATCTCAAAATCATTTAACAGGGATGTTTTATCATTCTTTAATTCCAAGCCTAAACGACTTGTTTTAATCACAGCTTTACCTTTATAGCTCAGCTGATAAGTTGGCACCCCACCTTGCTGAAGGTTGAATTGCATGGTTAATTTACCATCCGGCGATTTGATTTCGGCCGCCTTCAGCACCTGAACGGCAAAAAACAGCACCGCCAGGAAAAAAACTCGTTTCATGTTCATAATATCGTATCTTATCTCATAGAGGCGAACCTCTTAAAACTTAAAGCGCTAAAGATATTGCTTTTTCACATCCCGCTGAAACCTTTAAGTACTGAAATTTGTCATATTGATGACAAATACCGGATCATTCAGAAAGTTTTTTAAGTACTTCCCGGGCATTTTGATTTTCTGGATTTAGCTTTAAGGATTTCTGATAAGCTGCAACCGCCGCCTTTTTACGACCAGCTTTTAGAAGGCACTCGCCATAACTGTCGAAAGTGTTAAAACCTTTGGGATACAACTCCGTATTTAATTTAAAAATCTTAAGCGCCTTTTCTGTCTCTCCGGTTCCAAGCAGCTGGTATCCAAAATTATTGATACTTGCTTCATCCACACTATAGGCAGCCGCAGTACCTTTTTTCTTTTCCTGCTTAATGAGGGTTATTACCTGATCAACAGATTTTACCTCCTCATAATATGCGCCAATCTGAAGCTGATTCATTTTACGTTCTTTTAGGCGCTGCTCGGCAAGTGTTTCTACGCGGTAATATTTTCTTTCGGCATCGGTTACCTGCGTCGTATCAATTTTATATAATACCCAGGGGGCATTGGCTGATGTTTTGATGTATTGCGTTCCATAAATCTGTGGCTGGTTTTTGCGCATCAGATCCCGGTCTATGGCCGCGGCCAATAACCAGCGGTTTACAGTAGAATCGAGCTCAATGGCTGTTTTCATCAACTTTACAGCCATCCCGGAAGCCACCGTATCGTTTCCATGCTGAAAAATCATAGCGGCGTGGTAATAATCTGTACCGGTATTTACCTGTTTATCTTTTAAAAGTTCGTATACGCGCTGTTGTCTTAAACTGTCTTCGTGGTTTAATTTTTTCCAATCTATTTTTGCCACCTTCCTGGCACCCTGATCCTCATCGTACATCTTTTTAAGTTCTGGTAAATTGACCGACTGTGAAAAAGAACAGAAAGGTATAAGCAATAGCAGGATTACAGGAAGCAGGTTTATTTTTTTGATCATTTTCTGGTTAGGTTTTAGAATAGTGTAAACGGTTCTAAACAAATATAATAAAACTATGTAACCTACGTCTGCCAGTTGCTATTGAAAAGAACAAATCATATATACGGGCACATGATCAGAAAGAAGCCGTGCCGTTTTCAAATCACTAAAACGGGTATAAAAAGGAATAATTCCGGATTTAAGTACTTGTAATTTTTGTTGCAGGAAGTAAAAATTATCAAATTCTTTAGAAAGGCAATCGTTGTTCGTGCTGCTTTGTTTGAGCGAGGTTTTTTGCCCTGTTAACGCCGGTACATAGCCCATTTTACGGAGGGGATTAAAAACAGTATGTGACTGCGGCAGGTTAAAGTCGCCGCAAAAAATCAAATGATCTGCCGGATACCGGGCAGGCAGGAATTTAAAGTACTTAATTTCCGTTTCGGGTTGTTTTTTCCTGGGAATGGCATGAAAATTAACCAGTGTAAAACTGGCTGTTCCCGCTTTAAAACGTGCATAATACGGTTCCCGGTCGATCAACATTCCATAGGTTTGTTCCAGCCAGGCCTGCCCTGTTTTACTGATCCGCTTTTTCTTCCAGATAAATGCATAACGCTCTGTTGAATAAGGTGTACCTGAAGTGGGATCGCTGATGCTGTAATCCCAGTTATTACCCTGTGCATTTAAAGCAGCTACCAGACGGGCAACTGCCTGTGCGCCACCATAACCGGCCACGACTTCCTGTATGGCAATCAGATCATAATCTTTTACGGTGGCAGCAATAAAAGCTATCTGATCTTCCGTTTTGGTTTTTCCAAAATTGCGGAGGTTCCACGACAACACCGATACCTGTGTTTGGGCAAGTAAAACAAAAGACTGAAAACACAAAAAGAACGCAACAACATATTTCATAAAAGGATGGTACGGCAAAGTAAAACGGGATCTAATTCTAAAAATTTTAACCGGCCGCAAAGGTAAAAATTTTTATGCCGGGTGATTGTAAAATGTACCATATCCTGTTAGAAACAGCCCTTTTTTCAAAAATATTTTCTTATTCATCTGTTTATCTGCCGGTTACTACATCAAGGTTTATCACAAGGTAAACAAGGGCTTTTTTATCCCGCAATAAAGCACTATTTGGAACGAGGTATTGATACCGGCATGTCTTTTTTAAAACCTTCTGGATGTAAATGTGTTGTATTACAAAAAACAACAAAACCATGAAAAAATTATTCTATGCATGCAGCCTTGCTTTAGCAGCAGTTGCTTTTGGAGGATGCAGTAACAGCTCAAAAGACGCTAAAGAAAGTGCAGACAGTCTGAACAAAGTTAAAGACACCACTTCAAATGTAATGGCCACCGGCGGAATTGCCGTAGACGAAAGCGACGCAAAGTTTGCAACAGAAGCTGCCAGCGGCGGCATGGCCGAAGTAGCACTGGGTAAACTGGCACTCGAAAAATCGAGCAACGCCCGCGTAAAAGAATTCGCAACCATGATGGTATCAGACCATGGCAAGGTAAATGAAGAATTGAAAAACATTGCCCAGACCAAAAATATCACGCTACCTACAGCAATAGATGCAGACCACCAGAAAAAAGCCGACGAGCTGAGTAAATTAAGCGGTGCAGATTTTGATAAAAAATATGTAGAAGCCATGGTAGATGGCCACCAAAAAACACTTAAACTGATGCAGGATGAAGCAAAGGATGGTAAAGATGCTACCCTGAAAGCTTTTGCCGGCAAAACAGCACCTGTGGTACAAACCCACCTGGATGCCATTAATAAAATTCACGACAGCCTAAAATAAGACTGTAAACATTTTTTTAAACAAAAAAACCGGCTAATACCGGTTTTTTTGTTTTAGTATATCTTAAAAGAGTTATTTTCCTTTATATCAATTCTTGACTCAGATGGCAGGTATTTACCGGTTATTCTTTGGGCCATTTCCAGGCATACCATACTACAAGAAAGCTAAAAATACTTTCCACTACCGCCAGAAATACGTAAAACGAATACCATGCACTTACAGAAGTAACGGCAATTAACAACATGATAAGCGTATAAAAAATCCCTAAAAAAATATTCAGGAAACGGTTAATTACAGGTTTTAGCACAAGCGAGAAAAAGACCATTACAGCCGGAATGGCCAGTAACAAAGCGGCAGCAAATAACTTAACCGGCGTATTTAACATATTATCCCGGTTAATAAGTCCCTCCACCTTATGAGGCACATATAATTCAAAATAATCGCCATACAAATAGCAAAGAGTTAAAGCTACCCACAGCGCAGAGATCTTAACTTTTACATTAACCTCAAAATCTTTAAAATGATCGCGTTTTTTCATAATTACATTGTATTGGTTTGTTTATCTTTTATAGACGTCCGGATTTATAAAAAGGTTGCAACACATTAAAATAATCCCTGTAATCAATATAAGCCTTTAATAAAAAAGCCATTGCTTAAAAATACAAATGGCCCATATGTAAAACATACAGGCCATTTAAGCTTATTTAACAATTAATTTTTAGTGCTGATTGCCACTTCCATCGCTTTGGTAAGCACCAATATCACTGCCTGGCTGTGTAAGGATTGCACCGAAAGCACCGTCTGTTTTAACCACGGCAAGCGGCTGGAAATCTGTTTTTCCCTTGCTGCGTCCGGGAGCATTGTTTTGCAACGCAAAATTGGCACTACCCACGGTTAACAGGTATGGAGGTTGCAAAGCAGCTGTAATGGGGCCTGGATTAGCGGCATAATCAAACTGATCTGTATTGTAATTAAAAAACTGCGGATTGGTTCCTTTTGCAGCGCTGCTTTTTACATCATTGCTTTGGATCTTCGCTATACCATCGCTTGCTAAAAATTGCGACAGGATGGCGGCACTGCTACAATAATATTGCTGGTTGTTGTAACGGATGTTAACCTGATCGGCATCTGTTGTAATACGCAGGCCAAAACGGCAATTTACAATCAGGTTGTTATAAACCAGTCCGCGGGCACCCTGCTCATAATTGATCGAGCCACCACGTCCGGATTTGGTTTGTCTGAAACCGCAGTTAATCATGGTATTGTTGTACATGTTTACATTACACTGAATGGTTGTACCGCCCGAATTGGAAGCCTTTAAAGCATTGGTTGCCGAACCGATCAGGATGTTATAAGCCAGATCTCCTACCGTACCGCTTTTCATATTAAAGCTTTCGCCACCGGCTTTACCGCACATTTCAAAGGTATTGCGCATAATGGAGATCTTACCGCCAACGGTTCTAATTCCATCATCAGCAGTACCAAACACCCAGCTGTCTTCCATAATGAAATTCTTCTCAATGTTTGCAAAATAAATACCATACCGGGCATCTCCATCCTTATAAATGGCCGGATCGTTACCCACTGACGGTGCACCGGCAAATTCGATGTGTGTCCATTTTAAGATCAGATCGCCTCCTTTTGGATTTGGTTTGGCACTTGTTGCAGGCGCTGGTGTAGCCAAAATACCACCCCAGGTGCCTTTAAAAATATTGTCGTATTTACCCGCTGCTGCTTCCGAATGGTAGGCCGCTGCATTCTGAACGGTAATATAATTAGGCTTTTCACGGGTACCCAAACTAATCAGCGTACCATGCATGTTAATTTGTGGTGCTTTATCTTTTGTTCCATCGCCCACTGCAATCAGGGTAACCCCGCTTTGCATCAGCAACGTATCGCCATCGTTAATGGTAATATCCTTATCAAAATAATAGGTTTTACCACTTTGCATGGTTCCTTTGATACTGCCACCCGGCAAATTCTCTGATGTAATCAGTGCGCCCGACTGTACAACCGGTACAGATAGTTTTAAGTTTTCTTCTTTGTGGCATGATGCCATTAAAATAACCGTTGCTGCAAATGCAAGTGTTTTAAATGTTTTTCTCATTGCCTATAATTTGTAACGTAAGCCCAGTAAATAGAATTGTTTGTATTCGTCTTTGCGGATAAATACATTTTCGCCAACCGTTTGATTGGCTACATTTTGGTTGATCGTAGCACTTGTAATCTGATATGGACGTCTGATTTCCAGTTCAGATGGTGTATTTAAAAGGTTGTTGATTTTTACATAAACAGAGAAGCTTTTTGAAATTCTTTGTTCTGCCGAAAAATCAAGCTGTACCGTTCCTTTTTGCCAGATATCATTGTCGAGATATGGCGATACTGTATAAATACGCGGACCGGTGTAAACCGCTGCCAATTGGGCATCAAAACCAGAAGTTGGATCTTTATACAATAAAGAAAGATTACCAATATGTTTAGATTGTCCCTGTAAAGGACGCGTTTGTTCTTCCTGGCGCTGGGTTAACAAGGTGCTGGCTGCGTCACGGTATAATACGGTTTTGGTTGTGGTAATTTTAGAATTTGTAA